>VGTJ01000020.1 GCA_016874775.1 Deltaproteobacteria bacterium | reverse complement strand
GTCGCCCGCGTTCATCCAGCTCTTCGACCAGACTTCGATACTTAGACCGAAGCCAGCACACAATGGTCTCGTCTCTCATCCCTGCTCTTGTGCAGAGGCTCTCCACTCCGGTCAATCACTATTGCGGTAAGTTGTTTCCTGCCACCGCCTAACCGTGTCGCAACTCCCGTCAACGCATTGCGCATGGCGTCGAAATTACCCTCATAGGCTGGCAGCATGCCCAGCAGTACTGGTAGTCGCGCATCTTCAGCCCACACGGAGGACAGCGCTAACAACTGCTTCTCCACTTCACGTCGGTCGTTCATAACGTTAGCCAGAATAGCGCGACTGGCCTGGAGGATTGGGGCATTGGGCAAAAGCGTCAGCGCTTGCGTGAGGTCGCTTCGCGCCTCTTGTATTTTCCCATCACTCAACGCAAGGCAACCACGACGCCACAACAGAATCCCTGTTGCTGCACGGGTCGCAAAAGTTAACGGTGAAACAAATTGCGCGGTGGGCATTTTCATCGCCTGACGCACTTCTTCTTGCAGTGTCGAGTCAGTGTTCAGCGCGGCCCGCTGAATGTCGAAGTCTCGCAGCGAAATGGCTGGGAGGCACTGTGGCAACGACAACTCTAATTTTTTGTACTCCAGATACTCGTCGAAATAGGTCCAGCGTGGTGATGATGGCGAGCCATTCACAATAAAGTCACGCGGCAAGCTTTGCGTTGGTGCCGTCAGCGTGCGTGTATGGTGCGGCGGTTCCCGCTCGGCATTGCGTGGCCCAGCGAGTGAGAGCGGCGCGCTCAGCAGACGCAATTCAACATCATCGATAAAATAGTGCACCGTTGATCGATCTTCGAGGTCGCCGATAAACGAAAGCTTGGAAAGTTTTGAACCCGGAGCGTTGATGGCATTGGGTTGTGCGTCCAGCAACACCAGAGGTGTTGGCTCTTTCGCATTGAGAATACGCAGATCATACGTCCCAGATTCGACATGAAAGACAGCATCGACCACATACCAGACGTTGGCGCGGAGCTTGAACAATGGTCGCACGACATTACCGGAACGATGAGACAACGTGCCATCAATGGTCTTCAACCAAAAAGCGATGCCATCGCGTTGCAGATAAAAGTGCGCTGGTCCAGCAACAGCGATATTCAACTCTTCTTCGGGATTACGCACCAAGAAGGCAAAGTGAAAGAGCACATCACCAGAAGTGATTGGTTTGACAACTCCCTGAAGTTCGACAAAGGTACCGTCGGCGGGCGCTTCTTGTAGTTCGAGAGAACGGTATCCGCTGAACTTCACCGTGTTGGTCGGCTCGACCCATCCACGGGAGTTTTCAAAAATATAGAAACCGTCGGCCGCCGAAGGAAGCATGCTGTCAAAACCGTATTGCACCAGCACCACATCAGCCCGCGCGACCCCACTCAGGCCTACCCACACAAGCGGGAAAGCAAGCGCTAAAACAATGAGCAGCCCGAAGGAGAGGCAACAAGGCTTTCGCATAGCTCAGAATATCGCCTCCTGCCCGTCACCCTTGAGCGAAGAACCAACGCACTGGCTGGACCTACAGAGGTCAATGCTTGCGGAGGACACAGGCATACGATAGGAGAGGCAAGGCATGAGAAGGCAAATGTCAAATTTCAAAAGGCAAATTGCAAAGTTAAGCATTCAGAGCGGCGAAAGAACTTATGACTGGTGCATTTGGTCTTTGTACGCCTTGATGATCGGCCTGAGCGTGACCAGCACTGCTCACGCCCGTATCACAAAAATTGTTATCGACAAAGTCGAATCGCCAACCTTTGAGGGGCAAGAATTTGGTCCGGTTGGCAAATACGAGAAACTCACAGGTCGGGTGTTTGGGGAGGTCGAGCCCGATGCACCAGAGAATATCGAGATCGTCAATCTTGACAAAGCCCCCAAGGCCGCGAACGGTCGCGTGGCGTATAGTGCTGCTCTCTATATTCTCAAACCTATCGATCAAACCAAAGGCAACAGTAAGATCTTTTATGGCGTGACCAATCGCGGCAACAAGATCGATCTGGTCTTATTGAACAACGCACCGCATAACGAACAAACCAATAACCCGACAACACTCGCGGATATTGGCAACGAGTTCCTGATGCGCCAAGGGTACACCATTGTCTGGAGTGGCTGGCAAGCCCAGGGGAAAAATGGAGCACAGTGCTGTGTAGACCCAAAGCCAGGCATGATGCATGCAGAGTTACCCGTTCCGATGAATGGCAACCAGGCGATCATCGGAACGGTCCGCGATTTGTTTGTTGGTCAACAGCAAAGTAACCCACCCGAACATCAAACCGCAACGTTAAGCTATCCAGTGATCAATCACACCTCACATCAGATGAAGGTTGAGGTTCGGGCAAAAGCAGAAGGAGAACCGCCACAACCTATTCCCTCCTGTGTGGCAGGAACGAAAGTCCTTCGCTGCTGGAGTTTCGTTGATGAACAAACCATTCGTCTCTCACCAGGGTTTGAATCTGGATATCTGTATGAGGTCTCCTATACAGCAAAGAACCCAACCGTGCTTGGACTTGGCTTTGCGATCACCCGTGACGTTGTGTCCTTCCTGCGTTACCACCGTACCGATGATCACAAGACACCCAATCCACTCCACCGCAATGAACAAACACTTGGGATTGAGAAAGTGTACGCCTTGGGCATATCGCAAGCTGGGCGGTATCTCCAGGAACATCTTGCCAATGGCTTCAATCAAGATGAACAGAAACGTATCGTCTTTGACGGATTGCTGATTGACATTGCTGGGGCAGGAAAAACGTTTACGAACTTTGCTTTTGGCCAACCTGGCCGCACTCGTGGCGCGCATCAGGATTACGATTTTCCCGAGAATTGGTTCCCATTTGCCTATGGATCACAAGTAGATTCATTCACAGGAAAGCAGGATGGCTTGCTCCGCAACGATACGGGAAAAGTAGGAGACGGTTTTGATCCACTGGTGATGGTCACAAATACGGCCACCGAGTACTGGCGCAAGAGCGCCTCACTGTTGCATACCGATGCTCAGGGAAATGATGTGACCGTCCCAGACAACGTCCGCCTCTATTTCTTTGCCAGTACGCAGCATTTTCCGTTGTTTCCCCAGATGACCACCTCACTAGGAGAGAGACTGCCGAAAGGGCCGTGTCAGCAAGAGCAAAACCCAGCCTTTCGTGGACCAGTAATGCGCGCGCTCCTGGTCGCCCTTGATGAATGGGCCACAAAAGGGACCCTTCCCCCAGAAAGCAGAATTCCGACTCGACAGAGTGACACTCTCGTTGCAGACAATGTCAGTATGCAGTCATTTCCCACGATTCCTGGAGTCCAGCATATTGGTCGAGCAAGCCCGACATACGTCTTGTATGGAGCCGTCACCGCGAAAAACCCCCAGACGCAATACCCAACCTTCGTTCCCAAAACCAATGCCGACGGTAACGATCTTTCTGGCATCGTGCTGCCCGACATTGCTGTTCCCTTAGGAACCCACACTGGCTGGGCAGTCCGAGCCGACGTTGCCGGAGAGATGTGTGGGAACCTCGGACAGTTTATTCCTTTTGCCTATGCCAAACGGCAACGGAACCTGGCATGTGATCCTCGTCTCTCTCTCACTGAACGTTACTCAAAAAAGTCATACATCACGCGTATTAAACAGGTCGCGAAAGACCTGCAAACACAGCGTCTCCTGCTCGCCGAAGATGCCGCGACCTACGTTACCGATGCACAGCAAAAAGTCGCTCGCATTTTCGCTCCACCGCCTCCTCCACCAAAAGAACCAACACAAGCAAAAGGAGCAAAACGGACAAGAAACCGTTGACATTGCCCGCGACCTGAAAGAATAATCGGCCTCACCCCAAAGAAGGAGGGTGTTCTATGGAAAAAGACGTCACCTTTTATAGTGCCGGATTCAAACTCTTTGGCACGTTTTATTTTCCGGACAATATCCGCTCTGGAGAGAAGCTCCCCACAGTGCTGTGTTGTCATGGCTTACGCGCCAATCGTAAAGTCGTCTTGCCAGAATTTGCCCGGACTTTTGTGCAGCATGGCTATGCCGCATTCATTTTTGATTATCGCGGGTTTGGCGATAGCGAGGGAGCCAAGAATCGGCTGATCTCGCGTGAACGCGATGAAGACATCATCAATGCCACAACGTTCCTCGGCATGCAGCCAGAGATTGATGCCAATCGGATTGCGCTGTTTGGCATTAGCTACGGGGGCGCGAATGTCATCTCTGCTGGTGCGGCTGATGCACGGACGAAGGCCATCGTAAGTATCGTTGGGTTCGGAGATGGCGATCGTTGGATGCGCAACAGTCGCCGCTTGTGGGAGTATTGGGCATTGCGTAAACGCGTTGAGAAGGATCGTGAACGACGCGTACTCACGGGCAAGTCAGAATACGTTGATGCGTACGAAATCCTCATTCCCACACCAGCGGAAGAAAAAGTCTACAGCGGCGGTGGAGCAATTGCCTCCCTCAAGACAGAAATGCCACTCGAAACAGCGGACGACATCATGTCATACTCACCTGAAGCCGTCGTCGCCCAGATTGCGCCACGCCCGCTCCTGATCATTGGAGCAGAGTTGGATTACCTCACTGGCTTTGAGGAATGCGTCAGCCTCTATGAGAAAGCACAAGAGCCCAAGCAATTGCACATCTTGCCGGGCATTTCTCATTACGAAACCTACACGCAAGGGTTTGACACCGTCGTGCGGTTGAGCCTGGATGTGTTTGGACAAACATTGAAAACGTCCAGCGTCTAGAGTCCAGGGTCAAAAACTACTGACTACTGAATGCTGACTATTGACTACTTGTCCTAGAGGAGCTCCCTGTGGAATTTGGCTTATTCTCTCTGTTTGATTTCTTCCGCGATCGACAAGATGAAGTCAAGTATTATCGTGACGCTCTCGACCTGATCATTTTATCCGAGAAACTTGGCTATGATTCTGTGTGGATCGGAGAAGAACATTTCTATTCGTTTGGCTTGTGTCCGAGCCCGCAACTCTTTCTCACCGCTGTTGCACGCGAGACCTCACGTCTTCGTCTTGGCACGTCGATCAGCCTGTTACCATTTGACAATCCGCTGCGTAAAGCTGAAGACTTTGCCATGCTGGATCTCCTCAGCAACGGACGGCTGAACTTTGGTGTTGGTCGCGGTATCATCCCCAAACACTTTGAGGGGTTCCGCATTGATCCACACGAGAGCCGTGCGCGTTACGAAGAATCTTTGGAGATTATTCGTCAAGCCTGGACGAAGGATGAATTTTCCTATGAAGGGAAGTTCTGGCAGGTTCCGCCTCTGTCCTTATCACCAAAACCGGTGCAGAAACCGCACCCTCCCATCTATCGTGGAACCATCAGCCCAGAATCCTTTGATGGTGCAGCTGCTATCGGCGATAATGCGTTTATCGTTCCCTGGCTCAGTGCGCCAATTCCAGAGATGAAACAGCGCATCGAACGCTACCGCACGCTGGTGAAACAACATGGCCACGCACCAACGCGTACCACCGCCATCTTTTTCCTCTTTGTTGACCCGGACTACCAAGTCGCGCTCCGTGATGGTGTCGAAACCACACGGAATTACACCGAACTCATCACCTCATTCGTTCCAGCCAATGCGATGAGCGCCCTCAGAGATGGCGATCCACTCAGATCGTTCCTTGAGTTCGTTCGCAAGATGCCTGAAGAACTTGACGAACGAGCGATCGTTGGGACACCAGCCGATTGTCGTCGTCGCCTGGCTGAACTCGATCGCGAGTTAGATCTCGACCAGGTGGCCTTTTATTTCCACTCAGGAGCACGAGACCCACAACGCGCTCGCCATAATATTGAGCTGTTTGCACGAGAAGTGATGCCGGAATTTAAGAAGGCTTAAGGCTATAGGCTTCAGGCCGTAGGGAGAAAAATCAAGAGGGACTAGGGACTGGGGGTTAGGGGATGGTTCCACCTCCCCACAAGCCCCAAGCCTCTAGTCCCTAGTCCCAAAACGAGAAACTTTGAACGTTAAACCATTTTCCTAGCGTCGTAGAATTAAGGAGGGAAAGAACATGTTACTGAAAGACAAAATCGCTATAGTCACTGGGTGTGGTGCAGGGATGGGGAAAGCTATTGCACTCCGCTACGCCAAAGAAGGGGCACACGTGGTGTGTGCAGAAGTGAATGATGCGACCGGCAATCAGACTGCCGTTGAAGTGAGCGCGCACGACCGACGTGGCCTGTTCGTGAAGACAGACATGGGTAAAATTAGCGACATCAATGCGATGGTGGCAAAAACCGTCGAGACGTTTGGGCGCATCGACATTCTTATGAACAACGCCGGAGTGACCAAGAAGCTCGACTTTTTTGAGGTTACGGAAAAAGACTGGGATTGGATTCACACCGTCAACGCCAAAGGCGTGTTTTTCTGCATGCAAGCAGTTGCACGCGAGATGGTGAAACGCAAAGAAGGCAAAATTATCAATATCGCTTCGATTGCTGGCAAAGGCTTTCGTGGCACGTCAAACATTTCGTATGCCGGCTCTAAGGGTGCAGTGATCGCCATGACACGGATCGGCGCCTCACAACTTGCGCGCTACAACATCAATGTGAACGCGATCAATCCTGGCGCTACTCGCACCGAACTATACGATCGCGTGATGAAAGAGACTGTTGAACGTGAGAAAATTACCGAAGCTGAAGCGATGGCCCGCATGGACGCCTCGATTCCGCTCCGTCGTTCCAATAGTGGAGATGATATCGCCAACATGGCGGCGTTCCTGGCTTCAGACGAAGCCCGCAACATCACCGGCCAGTCATTTAACGTCGACGGCGGCTTGATGTGGGACTAACAAGGAGAGAACGAATGGGAGATATTTTGAGTTCTCCGATTCCCCGTTTCTCCCATTCGCCGGTTCTGGTTGTTCATGTTCCAAGATCGCTGATTGATCTCTGACTTCTCATACAAGGAGCACGGCATGCCCCAGAAAATGGACCATGTACTCAGTGATTTACGTGTCCTCGATTTATCCCGCGCGCTCGCTGGCCCAAGTTGTACACGGATGCTGGCCGAGATGGGCGCTGAAGTCATAAAAATAGAGCCCGGCCCCAATGGCGATTTGGCGCGACGATTTTCCAATTACCGCAATAATCGGAGCCTCTACTACATTCAACAAAATCTCGGCAAGAAAAGCGTGTGCCTGAATTTACGTGACCCGCGTGCGCTGGCAATCGTCACAGAGCTAGTACCCAAAGTCGATGTCGTCGTGGAGAACTTCAAACCAGGAGTGATCGCGGATATGGGGCTCGGCTACGACCGACTCCGTGAGATGAAGAAGGACATCATCTTGTGTTCGATCTCTGCCCTCGGTCAAAGCGGACCGCTGTCGACAAAACCAGGCTACGATTACATCGCACAAGCCTATTCAGGTGTCACCTCGATGATTGGTGACCCTGACGATGCTCCGTACATTCCGCTTGTCGGCATGGGTGATATCAGCACTGGCGTGCATGCGGCGTTGGCAATTGTTTCGGCGTTACGATACCGCGACCGCACTGGCGAAGGCCAGCACTTAGATATCGCCTTGCTCGACGTGTATTACCATTACCATGAGGTAAACGTGCATGCCTACAGCGGCAGTGGGGGGGCAGTACAAGCTACGCGCGCTGGTCGGCACATGACGTACGCCTGTCCGGGTGGCGTGTTTCGCGGCACCAATGGCTATCTGGTGATTATGTCGTTTCTCCATCACTGGAAAGATCTCTGTCAGGCAATGAATCGCCCCGATCTCGCCGACAATCCGCTCTTCAGCACAGATATTGAACGGCTCAAGCGGCGACCAGAAGTCGTAAAAATTATTGAAGATTGGCTGCAAACTTTTCCTGACGTGCCAAGCGCGATTGCCCACATGGAAAAACACCAAGTGCCAGTCGCTCCAGTCCTGTCGGTCACTGAAACGACCAAACATCCACATCACCGCGCCCGTGGCACCGTCCGCACGGTCCATGATCGTTTTCATGGCGACTTTGACATGCCAGGCATGCCCTTGAAGTTTTCACGTTTTCCTAAAGATTTACCACTCGAAGCGGCTACCCTCGGTCAACACAATGAAGAAGTGCTCACTGCTTACCTTGGTCGGTCATCACAAGAAGTGAAAACATTACGTGAGGCTGGGGTGCTGATTGAGAAGGAAATATAAGCCCGCAGCAAGGAAAATCGGGCAAACGAAACGGAGAATCGGAGAGTCGGAGACGGGGAGAAGCGGCGACCATCCCGTCGTTTCTTTGCTCCTTTTCTCCGCTTCTCCCATGCACCATTTCAGCCGGGCCATAACTACTGGTAAGGAGGGAACATGTCGCAAAATTTGGATCACGCACTCACAGGCTTACGCGTCCTTGATTTCACTCGTGCTTTAGCTGGCCCTACATGCACCCGCATGTTGGCCGAGATGGGTGCTGAAGTGGTCAAAGTCGAGCCCGCCCCAAAGGGCGACATGAGTCGCGCAGCGTCGGTCTATAACAAACGCAGCCTCTTCTATGTCCAGCATAACCGCGGCAAGAAGAGTTTGTGCGTGAATCTGCGTGATCCACGTGGCATGGCACTCGTCGTCGAGCTCGTACGGCACGTCGATGTCGTGGTGGAAAACTTCAAACCTGGCGTGATGGCAGATATGGGCTTGAGCTATGAACGACTCCGTGAACTCAAGTCGGATATTATTCTCTGTTCAATTTCCGCTATGGGACAAACTGGGCCTCTCGCTCAGAAGCCAGGCTATGACTATATCGCCCAAGCATATGCAGGCGTCACGTCGATGATCGGCGATGAAGATGAAGCGCCCTATATTCCTTTAGTTGGATTAGGAGATGTCAATACAGGTGTACATGGCGCACTAGCTGTGTTAGCCGCGCTGCGGCATCGTGACCGGACCGGGCGAGGACAACATCTCGATGTCGCCCTCCTCGATGTGTACTACCACTTTCATGAAGTGAACGTTCATCAAGTCAGAGCGAGCGGTGGAAAAGTGAAACCCACACGAGTTGGTCGCCACATGACCTACCTCAGCCCTGGTGGTGTATTTCGCGCGACTGGCGGCTACGTGGTGATTATGAGCTTCTTTCATCATTGGCCAGACCTCTGTCGAGCGATGGATCGACCAGACCTTATCGAAGATCCACTGTACAGCACGGACCTGGCTCGCCTGGAAAGACGGGATGCCGTAGTGAAGATTATTGAGGATTGGCTCCACACATTTCCCGATGTGAGCAGCGCCGTCTCTCATATGGAAAAATTTGACGTGCCTGTCGCACCAGTCCTCTCTGTCGCTGAAACACTCGACCATCCGCATTTACGCGCGCGCGGAACAGTCCGTACGATCCAAGATTCTGCCTACGGTGGTGACATTGACGTGCCCGGCTTTCCCTTGAAATTTTCAGAATTCCCCGAAGAACTACCATTGGCAGCCGCCACGCTCGGACAGCACAACGTCGAAGTGCTCACGCAATATCTCAAACGCACGCCAGAAGAGGTGAAGCATTTGCTAGCGGAAGGAGTACTGGTCGAGCGCCGGAGATGAGCCTTACTAATACGAAAAAATAAAGAAAGTTATTACCTCTTATCTTGCTTTAGCGTATTCGCTTTGTTACTTTACATATCAATAAGACAACAAGTTCACCGCTGATTTTCCCCATTTAGCGGTGCTCCTAAGGCCTGCAGGTTTCCCCTCCTTTACCCTGCAGGCCTTTTTTCTGTCATCGGTTATCTACTGGCGATCAGAAAGGCAACTATGCCAATAACTATGCAGTAATACGCAAAAACCGAAAGACGGCGTGAGCGGGTCATGTTGAGCAAGACAGAAATGCTCCAATAGCCCACAATCCCAGCCGCGATCGTTCCAATCCCATACGTCAGAGGATCGAATCCTTGCAACAGTTCATCGCGGTGCGCTACCACCTCTAAAATAAATGCCCCCAGAACTGCTGGAATTGAAAGAAGAAATGAATACCGGACTAACAGGGTACGATCTAAAGCGAGCAAAATCCCTGTCGCGATTGTCGACCCAGAACGAGACAGCGCAGGGATAATCGACAAGCCTTGCGCAATGCCAATCACCAATGCATCTCTGATAGTCATTTCCGAGAGTTGTCGCCCCTTGGTGGCGACTCGGTCGGTCAAAAAAAGCAGTAGCCCGGTGATGACAAACCAGATCCCTGCTCCACGTAAATCGGTGAACATCGATTCAAACTGCTTGCGGAAGAGCAATCCTATCATGACCGTCGGAAGAGTACCAAGAATCACTAACCACAGGAGGCGGCGATCTTCTGTGGTCTTCTCTTCTTGGGGAGCAACTAGCGATACAGCCATCGCCCACAGATCTTTCCGGAAATACAAACAAACAGCGACAAGGGTACCGAGATGTAACGTAACTTCGAAAACCACTCCAGGCTGAGACAAATTTGGCAATAACGCTTGAGCCAACACGAGATGTCCAGAGCTACTCACCGGTAAAAACTCCGTGAGCCCCTGAAGAATCCCAAGGAACAAAGCCGTCAGAATCTCTGACATTCAACCTCCAGGCAGTTGGTCTCTGAGTAATCAGGTAGCGGCATGATAGGCGGTGGTTTGATCAGGTCAACCGCATACATGAGTGTGGCTCGCTCTTCTTGGCCCTTGCGTCCGCTATGGTTTCAGCTAAGAGGGGGAGACAAAGAAAAAGCCTAGCGAAACCTATACCGAAATGAACAAAAAGGTCTACGATATTCTGTTGTTTAGCTACTACCGCGACGCTGAGTTACGTGGCGCAGATCTCATTCTTCGTCTGATTAATCATACTGACAGCGCCCAGCTACAAGAGAACCTGGCCCGTCATTTAGCTGATGAAACAGAGCATGCCTGGAAGTGGACTGAGCGGATTCGCGCCCTGGGCGGGCAACCAATCCGTATCGAGGATGGCTATCACCGCCATTTGCGACGTAAAGCTGGCCTACCGTCCCATCTCGTCGATTTGCTGGCATTGACCTATGTCGTCGAAGAACGGGCAGACAAACGCTATGAGGAGCATGCCTCTCGCCCAGACGTTGATGCCGACACACTGAAGGTGCTGCAGGAAATGCGCAAAGATGAGGAGTGGCATCTGACGTGGGTCGGAGAAGCGCTCAAAGAGTTGGAGCGTGCACACGGTGTCGAAAAGGTTGCAGCGTCGCTGGAGCGCTATCGCAAACTCGAAGCTGAGGCGTTTGCGGAGATGATCGCCGATGAGCAAAAGGCGTTGCGCGAAATTGCGGAGGACGAGTAAGACAGGCCTACAGGCTTTAGGCTTTAGGGAGAAAAGGCATCTTTTCCTTCTTGATTGTTCTCCCTGTGACCTACAGCCTGAGATCAAATTTTCTTCTTCTTCTTCGAGACGTAGTCAATCAGCAAATACTCACCGAGATGATCTGGCCGGGTGTAAAATGCCCGCCCACGGTTGAGTTGCGTCATCTTATCAACAAACGCGCGCAGACTCGGACTATCGTCGAGCATGAACGTATTGATGGTGATCCTGCGTTGGGTAGCACGTTCGACCTCTTTCAGGGTTTCCTGCGCCGCACGCATGCTGATACCACCGAACGAGAGCGGCCACTCACAATACAAGCGACCATGGGAGAAATAGGCCGTCGGCTGGCCATCTGTCACCACGATAATGTTCTGATTGTGCCCAGGATGACGATGGAGCAAATCACTAGCGAGACGAATCCCGTCTTGAAGGTTGGTGAACGGATCACCCATGTTCCAACTGGCCTCAGGCAGATCTTTAATCTTGAGTTCAACCGCACGCGTGAAAAACCCAACCACGGCAAAATAATCGCGCGGGTATCGCGTACGAATAAGGCTCTCGAGAGCGAGGGCCACCTTTTTCGCGGCCGCAAAGCGCCCTTCCCAACTCATCGACCAACTCATATCCAGGAGCAACACGGTCGAACTCGTGGTGGTATGATCAGTGTCGTAGATCGTAAAGTCTTCTGGCGAGATCTTGATCGGAACACTCACTGTTCGTCGGAGCGCCTTCTTCATCGTTCCAACGAGATCTAAGTGCATGGGGTCCCCGTAGGCATACGGACGAGTCTCATCCATCTTAATTTCTGCCGCGCCACGATGGTCGGTCGTATGCGGGCCAGTGCGGTCACGCAGCAGATTGGCATAAATATCGCGCAACGCCAGCTGTCCGATCCGTCGCACGCCTTTGGGAGAGAGCGCCATTCGTCCTTCGCGGTACACCAAGAACCCCGCCTCTTGAAGCATCGCCTGCATTTGTTGCAGATTCTGCAGGTCTTGCAGCGCTCCCTGCCCCATCAATTCTTGTAAATCATTGGGATCAATCTTCTCTGAGCGACCAGCCAGGAGGTTTTGTTCCATCTCTTGCAGGTTCTGCATTTCCTCCATGAGTTGCAACGTTTGTTGAAAGTCGAGTGACTGCGGGCCATTGAAAAGGTCTTTATAGCGACGCTGAAAATCTTCAACCGAACGAATATCATTGAACTCTTGCATGAGTTCGTTAAATGCTTCTTGCGCGGCTTGATCCTCAAACTCGTACTGTGCCAACTTCTCCATCTGATCGCTCATGCGTTGGGGCAGTTGTTTGAGGAAATTCTCTTTTTCATTTAACTCCGGCTTTTGCGGCTTCTGCTGTTGCAGGGTTTGCCGCTCTTGATTGAGGATATTCTCTAACCGTTGCTGCATTTCATCCAGCGAAGAGCGCAGATTGTATTCTTTATAGCGTTTGCGCATTTCTTCGCGCAGCTCTTTGACCAGGTCATCAAGGCCTTTGAGTTTCCCCTGTTCACCCTCTAGCCCCTGGCGCATCATCGATTCCATCGCCTGCTGGAGGTCGTCAGTGTTGGATAAATGTTTGGCCAATTCTTCAAAAAGCTGATCGGTCGAAAGGCGAACACGCTGCGTTCCATCCCACTCGCTGTACTGTATGGTAATCATGGGGTTGACCTTACCAGAAACGGGCAAAGAAAAAACGCCTTTCTCCTCGTTTTTCTGTCGAGGAGAAAGGCGTGTCATTCTGTAATTTTGCGGAATTGTCATTCCGAGCAAAGCGAAGAATTTCTCCTCGATTGTTGAAGAGAAATGTTTCGCTACGCTCAACATGACACAGTAACGAACGTCAAGTAGACAATCTGTTACGACCGATACATATACCGTCCACCTTCGCGCTCTTTATTGAGCTTCTGGTGGAGGTGGAGCCCTTCGAAGATAAATTCACAGGCTGAGGCAATCTGTGGCGACTTGTTGCCAACGCCAAGGGCAGCAACACTTTCCTTGAGACCAGGAATTCTTTGCTGATCTTCAAGGTAGGAAGTCGCAGCCATAGAGTCAGACACTTTGACTCCCCCACCTTCGGTAAAATAGGCGATGGTCGGCTTAAGCGCCTCAAGCTGAAAATATCGATCAAAGACCTTGAGCACAGCGCGATTCACCAAACGATCGATCAAGTCATCTTCTCGCTTGTCTTCACCTGAATACTCAAGCTCGATTTTTCCTGAAGTTGAAGCAAATAACGCGTGCAGATCGCTCACGCGCGGGACGATCTCTTTCTCACCAAGACGCACGGCGCGCTTCTCAGCGTTGCTGAGGACACTTTCAAGGTTGTTAATCGACACACGAACACTCACACCAGAAGACTGATTGATCTCGTTTGACGCGCGTGCTTCCATCGTCACCTGGGCGATGATTTCTTTCATGAACTGCGGAACATGGATCATGCTATCGCCGCGCGGGAAGGCGGTTGCTTCCTGTTCCATGATAGAGATTTCATGCTCAAGCGAACGTGGATAATGTGTACGAATTTGCACGTCGAAGCGGTCTTTCAACGGTGTAATGATCCGGCCACGGCTCGTGTAGTCTTCTGGGTTTGCACTCGCGACAATCACAATATCGAGCGGGAGGCGAATCTTGAAGCCTTTGATCTGGACATCTTTCTCTTCCATCAGATTGAAGAGTCCGACCTGGACTTTTTCTGTCAGATCAGGAAGTTCGTTCACGGCAAAAATACCGCGGTTGGTACGTGGAATCAGCCCATAGTGAATCGTTTCTTCATCCGAGAGATGACGGCCTTCCGCCACTTTGATCGGGTCAACCTCACCAATCAGATCGGCAACAGCAACATCAGGCGTTGCGAGTTTCTCAGCGTAACGCTCGTCACGGTGCGCCCACTGAATCTCGAGATTGTCACCCCGTTCAGCTGCAAGACGACGCCCGACAGGCGAAATCGGTGCAAAGGGATCTTCAGGAATTTCCGCATCACGAATAATCGGCACGTATTCATCAAGCAACGATACCAACCCGCGAATAATCCGCGACTTCGCTTGTCCACGCTCCCCTAGAAAGACGGCATGGTGACCAGCGAGAATCGCATTCTCAATGTCAGGAATAACCGTATCATCGTAACCAACGATGCCAGGGAGAATGCGTTCGCCAGTCGCGAGCAGGCGAATCAAGTTCGCTCGCATTTCTTCACGGACCGGAAGCGTGCGATACGCGGCCCTCTTGAGATCTCCAACAGTTTTCGCCTCACGGCGGAGTGTTTCAATGTTGCGTTGCACAGAGAGATTCACCTTTAGTTAGAAATTCTTCCGACAGCGGACGGTGAGGAGAGAAAGTAGGGACGGAGCCGGTCGTAACTCTCAAATAAATGCTGCCGCATGACCCGAACCGTACCAATCACGGGCATAAAATTGGTGTCACCATTCCACCGTGGCACAGCGTGCCAATGGAGATGATCGGCAATGCCAGCGCCCGCACACACACCGAGATTGAGGCCTACGTTGATTCCTTGTGGTTGAAACGCAGCTTGGAGAACGCCAATCGCGTTACGCAATTCCTGCATGACATCAGCAAACTCGTGGTCAGAAAGCACTGCCAGATCCGCAGTATGACGGTGTGGTGCCACCATGAGGTGCCCATTGTTATACGGATACTTGTTGAGCATCACGCGCGCATGCGGCGTCACGCGTAAGATCAGATTGTCCTTTAACGATTCTTCTGCCAATGACCCACAGAAAATACAGTCTTGCGACTTTTTCTCCTCGATATACTGCATGCGCCAGGGAGCCCAGAGAACAGCAGTGCCCTCGTTTTGGTTACCTGGATACTTGGAGTCATGGTCACTCATTCGTCGTTCTCTACATCGTCATAGTCATCAAGATCAGCATCGTCGTCATCGTCCGGGGTGTCATCGCCAGCCAGATTGGCATCAGTCACCGGCTGTCCATCAACGCGTAAACGTAGCTCTTTGCCCACTTTGAAGAGAGGGACCTTCTTGGCAGCCACTGACACCAACGCGCCAGTCCGAGGATTACGCCCTTCGCGCGCCTCACGCTGTTTCACCATGAAGCTTCCAAAACCGCGAATCTCAATGCGTTCGCCCTTGGCTAGCGCCTCAGTCATACTGTCGAAAACCGCATTGACCATAACCTCGGCGTCTCGTCTGGAGAAGCGAGGATACTGTACTGCAACTTCTTCGATCAAATCCCGCTTAGTCACTACTCCACTTCCTTCCTCAATAAAAGTCGAAGACTAAGATTCAAGGGTGCAGTCCCATCGGATTCTGTTGAAACCGCCTCTCTGCGCCAGAATTGTGTTGAATAAAAGGGGGAGACCGCAACACACGAGCACCTTCCGCCTTGCACAACCCGAGCGAGACGAGGTCTGCTATCCGCGCCGTCGTCCTCCCCTATCGTCTCCCTCGTCCCTATCAAGGCGAAGTTCTTCACGGAGAATATCTTCAAAGGAGAAACGCGCCTCTTCACGCTCGCGTTTTAGGTACGCTTCCATCTCTGCTCGTTCCTCACTGCGGCGGAGCGCCTTGATGCTGAGCCCCATCTTATGCTCGCGTGGGTCAATATGAATCACTTCGGCCTCGACTTCTTTCCCGACCTGGAAAAGCGACGAAGGCTTCTCGACCCGTTCAGTCGACAGTTGGGAAATGTGCACTAATCCTTCGATACCCTCTTCCACTTCGACAAAGATGCCGAAATCAGTCACGCTGGTGACTTTTCCATGGATACGACTGCCAACGGGATGACGTTGGGTGAGGGTCGACCACGGATCCGCAACGACCTGCTTCACTCCAAGTGAGACGCGCTCATTTTCGACATCCACACCCAGCACGACTGCATCAACCTCGTCTCCCTTTTTGTACAATTCAGAGGGGTGTTTGACCTTCTTTGTCCAGTGGAGATCAGAGATATGCACGAGACCGTCAATGCCGTCTTCAACTTCGACGAAGACACCAAAATCGGTGATACTCTTGATCTTCCCGTGAATGCGACTCCCCACAGGATGATTGGCGCGGACCAACTCCCAGGGATTCTGCGTGATCTGCTTGAGTCCCAGGGAGATGCGACGATATTCAGGGCTGACTTCTAGGACCATCACCTCAACATCTTGTCCCACCGAGAGCAGTTTGGAGGGATGAGTAATCCGTTTTGTCCATGACAATTCGGACACATGGAGCAACCCTTCTACCCCCTTCTCCAGTTCGACAAACGCGCCGTAGTCCGCAAGACTCACCACTTTTCCGTGAATCCGGCTGCCAACGACATAACGTTCAGTGATAGCATGCCAGGGATCTGGCACAAGCTGTTTCATGCCCAGCGAGACGCGTTGCTTCTCGGCATCATATTTCAGGACGACCACCTGAATTTTTTCGCCCGCCGAGATCACTTCCGAAGGATGGCCAATACGTCCCCACGACATATCGGTCACATGTAACAGGCCATCAATGCCGCCAAGATCAACAAATGCACCGTAGTCGGTGATGTTCTTGACGGTGCCTTCGAGAATCACGCCTTCTTCGAGAATCTTTAAGGTTTCGTCGCGGAGATTCGCGCGTTCAAGTTCCAATACAGCGCGGCGAGAGACGACGACATTGGCACGCGCACGGTTGAATTTCAGAACGGCAAATTTGCCCTTTTTGCCGACAAATCGGTCCAAATCCCGAACCGGACGAATATCCACATGCGACCCAGGGAGAAACGCTAACACACCAATATCAACTTTGAGGCCGCCTTTTACCTTACCAACGATGGCTCCATCGATAGGGGTTTTTGTGTTGTACGCCTCTTCGATATCGTGCCAGATACGATGTTGCTCCGCTTTGGCGCGAGAAAGAACGATCCCTTCCTGTTCGGCATCTGCGGCATCAAAGAAGACTTCAATCTCATCTCCTTCTTGCACAGTTATCCGTCCGTCGCGCAGACGAAACTCAGAAACAGGAATATGTCCTTCTGACTTATAGCCAATATCGACGGTGACAACCTCCGGTCCGATCTTGACCACTCGACCGCGGACGATTTCTCCAGGCTTTACGGATTGCAGGCTTTCCTCGAACATCTGCCCGAAATCTTCGCCCATGCCGCCTCCTTTGGGCGGCCTCGTTTCGGTGAGTGTTTCTTTGTTATGTTCCATGTGACTCGTATACCCCCTCGGAATCTCCCTGATGCTCGCCTTTCCATACTCCCCTCCCCTCCAGGTTGCAAGAGCGTAGTTGGGTTTTTTCTCTTGCCATATCAGCACTTGCGAGCGTTCTCGACATGCCGCAGCATGATGCCTATCACCTCGTCTAAGGACAGTCCCGTCGTATCAAGCGCAGTCGCATCGTCGGCACAGCGTAACGGTGCATGTTCACGGCTACTGTCTCGCTGATCACGTTCCGCCATTTCTCGCACGGTCGTTTCGATGGTCGTCGTCACCCCTTGTTGTTGTAATTCAGCATAACGCCGCCGTCCGCGTTCTTCGGCTGACGCATCAAGGAAGAACTTCACATCAGCGTCAGGAAAGACCACCGTACCAATATCGCGGCCTTCCATTACAACCCCGCCACCCTTGCCCATATTTCTTTGCAACGTCAAAAGACCTTCTCGCACCACCGGCTGGGCCGACACTTTCGAGGCCATCTGACTGACTTCCGGTTGACGAATCGCCGCAGTAATGTCCCGCTCACCAAGGAAAATACTCACTTTGGCTCCACTCGGAACAAATCGTAGCGGTAAATCTTGACAGAGCGCTCCAAGGCGCGCCTTATCATCAAGACTCACCCGCTGTTCCCACGCTAGAAGCCCAATCACACGATATAACGCACCAGTGTCGATGTATCGGTACTGCAAACGTTCAGCGAGAGCGCGACTCGATGAGCTTTTTCCTGCACCAGAGGGGCCGTCAACGGCAATAATCAGACCTGCTTTCATAACTGGATCGTGGCTGGTTCGGTAAGATCTCGTACTAAACTGTAGAAACTCGGGAACGAGATCGCTACCGACGCCCCTTCTTCTAGCACTATCGCTCCAGTTCCCGCTAGTCCGGCAATGGTGAGGGCCATGGCAATGCGATGATCGCCAAAGCTGCTCACGCGGCCACCGTGCAAACCATGACCTCCCGCAATCAATAATCCATCAGGCAGCTCGGTCACTTTTGCCCCTAAAGTATTGAGTGTTGTCGCCAGCGCTGTGAGTCGATCACTTTCCTTCACGCGCAATTCTTGGGCATCGCGGATGGTTGTCGTCCCCTGTGCAAACACGGCAGCAACTGCAAGTGTGGGAATCTCATCTATAGCTCGAACGACTAATTCTCCACTCAGCTCGATGCCACACAGAGAACTAGCGCGCACAAGCAAATCTCCGACCGGTTCACCACACATTTCGTGAAGATTTTCGACCTGAATGTTTGCCCCCATCATCCGTAAGACATCAAGGGCACCAACACGCGTCGGATTGAGTCCAACATCTCGCACGCGGAGTTCCGAGCCGGGAACAATCGACGCAGCGGTGAGAAAAAATGCGGCTGAGGAAAAGTCGCCAGGAACCTCAACATCACAGGCACGTAACTCTTGTCCACCAGCAACAGAAACTTCCGTACCACTCACGTCGATCGGCACGCCAAACGCAGGCAACATACGTTCAGTGTGATCGCGCGACCGTTCAGGCTCCCACACAGTGGTCTTCCCCTGTGCCTGCAAACCGGCGAGGAGAATCGCAGACTTCACTTGCGCGCTGGCAACCGGACTACGGTAGGCAAGGCTGTGTAATGGCTTGCCATGAATACGTAAAGGGGCGCGATTCTCACCACCTTCACTGATAATGTCCGCACCCATTTCCGTCAGCGGTGCCATGACACGTTTCATCGGACGACTGCGTAATGATTCATCCCCATCAAGGCGTGAATCAAACGGGCGGGCAGCAAGCAATCCTGAAAGCAATCGCATCGTGGTCCCGGAATTGCCACAATCGATGGTCCCAGCAGCCGCATGGAGTCCGTGCCAGCCTTTGCCTTTGATCAGAATATCAGTCCCGTTTTGGTCGATCTCCACACCAAGCGCGCGAAACGCAGCGATCGTACTGCGGTTGTCGCCACCACCCGAACAGTTGACGATACGGCTCTTACCTTGCGCGATCGAGGCAAACATCACCGCCCGATGACTAATCGACTTGTCGCCAGGAAGAGTGAGCGTCCCACGTACACCGTTTGATGTGGGGCGGATTTGGATAGTGTCTTGTGCCTTTGTCACGTTTCAGGTTCCAATTATGGGGTTAGGGGTTGGTAAAAAGAAAGCAATCCCATAGTTCACAATTTCTAGCCCTTCTTCGCTTCTTCTTTTCCCTCTCCTGACTCCCTCTGCTCTCGTATCCTCGTCAGCCTCTGCCGCTCTCCCCGCGCCCGCTCAATCGCATTCGACAATGTTTCACTGTCGCCACTCGCGATCGCTGTTTTTATCTGTGCAAGTGCAGTCTCGAATTCGGAAATTGCAGTTAGCAACGCCTCACGATTTGACGTCGCAATGTCACGCCACATTTCGACAGGACTTGCGGCAACACGGGTGAGGTCAGAAAACGCACCACCAGCGTAGGGCAGCAAATCGACTCCTGCAACGTGTGTATCAAGCACAGCGTTCATCACACTGAACGCAATCATGTGGGGCAAATGGCTCACGCGGGCGAGGACTTGATCATGAGCCCGCATATCCATTTCTTCGACGCGCATGCCCACGCCTTCCCACAGGGCTCGAACCTTGGCCAAAGCAGCACGATCAGTTCGTGCAGTTGGCGTCAGAATACACAAGCGTTTATCGAAGAGGGTAGAAAAGGCTGCGGCAGCCCCGGAATGTTCCGTGCCCGCAATCGGATGCGCACCAACACACGGCAAGGTCGCAGGCAGCACGTCTTCGAGTGTCTTCACAACTTGTTCTTTGGTACTGCCAGCATCAGTGATGATGCAGCCCGGTGGCAGGTGAGGAATAAACTTCTCCATCGTCGACCGGGTCGCCTCTACAGGAACTGCCAATAAAAAGATATCTGCGCCACGCGCAGCTTCGGCTGGGTCAAAGGTATATGAGCTGATCAGTCCACGTTCCAAAGCAACTTTCAGATTCGCTTCAGTCCGACCGAAGCCAACCACTTCACGCACAAGTCCACGCTCGCGAGCCGCGAGTCCAAGCGAGCCGCCGATGAGACCAACTCCGGCGATGATAAGGCGGTTGAAAAGCATAAAAATAAGTAGTCAGTAGCCAGTAGCCAGTAGCCAGCATGGACCTGTATTCATAGTTCTATTGTTCCTCTCTACTGACTACTGAATGCTGACTACTTCTTCGACATTTTCTCCATCGCCCCCACAAACCGCTGATTCTCCGTTGGCGTTCCAATACTCACCCGTGCGTACCCAGGAAACCCATAGCCTTCCATCGGTCGAATAATCACCCCTTCTGGCAGCAGCTTCTGGTACGTTCCCGCGCCGACTTTCACCAGCAAGAAATTACCCCAACTTGGCGCGTATTCCAATTTGAGGCGATCGAGTTCTCGCTTGAGATAGAGCATTCCCTGGCGATTGTTGTCTTGTGTCCGTTTGATGTGCTCGTCATCGTCCAGCGCAGCGAGCGTACCAATCTGCCCGAGTGAGTTGACATTGAACGGTTGACGAATGCGATTGAGCGCATCGATCACTTCTGGTGAGGAGACACCATAGCCAACCCGTACTCCAGCCAGGCCACAGATCTTCGAGAAGGTCCGTAAGGTGATCAGTAACCGATCGCCTTTCTGGTACTCCATCGAGTTCGGATATTCAGGATCGTCGACAAACTCAAAATAGGCTTCGTCGACGACAATCAGTACATCAGGAGACACTGCACGCAAGAAGGCTTCCCATTCACTCCGCGTATAGATCGTGCCGGTCGGATTATTGGGGTTATCGAGAAACACGATGCGGGTATTCGGTTCGATCGCTTTGGCCATCGCTTCAAGATCAAACTTGAAACCCTTGTGCGGCACGGCAATAGTTTTTCCACCTGCCGCTTGTACACAGAGATGATAGATGGCAAAGGCATGCTTACCGACGACCACTGACTCGCCCACGCGCAAGAACGTGCGCACGATCATCTCGATCAGTTCGTTCGAGCCGTTGCCGATAATCAGCCGTGAGCGATCGATACCCAGCTTCTCGCACAGGCGACGCTTCAAATAAAACGCATCGCCGTCGGGATAACGGTGGAGGTCCGGCAATGCCGCAGTAATCGCCGCGACCGCCTTTGGTGAGGGACCGAGCGGGTTTTCGTTCGAGGCAATCTTGATCGAATCATGCACACCATACTCACGTTCCAGCTCTTCGATGGGCTTGCCTGGCTGATACGGCGTCAGAGATAAGATCCATTCTGGCACGTACTTTTTCATGTCCATAAACGTTTACCTCGAACGAGCAATGTTATTGGCACTGGCATACGATCCCAGCACCTTCACTAACGGACAATGCGACTCGATCGCGCGTAAAGCCTGGGCGATCTTTGTATCGCTCACATGGCCTTGTAGATCAATAAAGAACAAATACTCCCACGGTCGCCCTTTGAGCGGGCGTGACTCAATCCGCGTAATGCTCACCCCATTCTCAGCGAAAGGTTGCAGCGTACGATAGAGCACGCCAACTTCATCGCGCACTGAGAAGAGCAATGACGTACGATTATGGCCAGTTGGCTGCGACGGCTGCGCATCACGGCTCAGTATCGCAAAACGGGTAAAGTTCGCCGACTGATCCTGAATACCTTCCGCCACAATTTTGAGTTTATAGCGTTCAGCCGCCAATCGTCCAGCAATGGCGGCAACACCACTCGTCGCTACGGCCAACTCTGCTGCACGGGCATTACTCGCCACTTCTTCAGTTGGAACCCCGGGAAGATTTGCCGCTAACCAGCGACGACATTGCGCCAATGCCTGCGGATGTGCCAGCACGCGCTTAATCTGACTCAGCTTTGCTGCCCGACTCAACAAACAATGACGAATCTCTAGTGAGCGTTCAGCAATAATTTTCAGAGGCGAGTCCACAAACGTATCCAACGTGATGGAAACAGACCCTTCAGTCGAATTCTCAATCGGCACTACGCCATAATCAGCCTCGCCCCGTTCCACTTCGGCAAACACTTGTGGAATCGTCGACACTGGCACAAACACGGCTTGTGAACCGAATTGTTCTCGTGCCGCCATGTGGGTGTAGGTCGCCTCTGGTCCGAAGTAGGCGACCCGCAGCGTTTGTTCGAGCGCACGAGCAGCAGAGATGATTTCTCGATAAATCGCTTGGATAGCCTCGTTCGACAACGGCCCTTTGTTAAGCGAGGCCAGACGTGCAAACACTTGTTGCTCGCGACTCGGCACATAGGCAGCAGAGCCTTCTTGTCGTTTAATATGACCGATTTGCGCAGCCAACTGCGCACGACGATTCACCAGCGTGAGAATTTGGGTATCAAGGCGATCGATTTGCTCACGCAATTGTGGAACTGACGTAGGGGTACGCTTCTGTGACACGGCGGTCTCTTACTATGGTTCTATTTGGAGGTCTAGGGTTGTAGCGGTTCGTGCGGCAGAGAAAAAGTGGGGGAAGGAACAGGCTATAGGCTTCAGGCTGTAGGGAGGGCCCATAATAGAGGCATCTTGAAGTTGGGACGAAAGACATACACAACGTAGCCGGTTTTACGCCATAGGACGAACAGTTCAAGAACGAACAATCGTAGTGTTGACAACGTCCAGCGCAACACGCAATAACCGAGAGCAATGAATGGGCGGATTCTCCCTTTCCCTCAACGAGAAATCTCTTCTCCTGTCACTGCTGTAGTCGCCCCGCTGGTCGGGCGTGCGACGGAACTCGCGTTCTTGCACGAGCGGTTGAAAACGGCCCTTCAAGGCCAACGGCAAATTGTCTTTATTGCTGGCGAGCCGGGCATTGGAAAAACATCACTTGTTGATACGTTCCTTGTGCAGGTACGTACATCTGCTGACATTCTTATTACCAGGGGACAATGTGTCGAGCAGTACGGACCAGGCGAAGCGTATATGCCGCTGCTGGAGGCGACGTCGCGGTTGTGTCGTGGGTCGAGCGGGAAGCAACGGGTTGCGGCCTTGCAGCGCTATGCGCCGAGTTGGTTAGCGCAACTTCCTGGTCTGCTTGAGCCGCAAGAATATCAACGCCTCCAACAACAGGTGCAGGGGACGAGTCGAGAACGCATGTGACGGGAGATGGCGGAATCGGCGGAGAGACTCACGCGTACTGACTGCCTGGTTGTCGTCCTTGAAGACTTACATTGGAGTGATGTCTCAACCTTAGATTGGCTCATTTACATGGCGCGACGCCGTGAGCCTGCCAGGTTATTGATTATTGGAACCTATCGTCCAACAGATGCCCTCGCCAGCGGCCATCCACTCAGCGGAGCGGTCCAGGAGCTACAAGGCAAGCACCAATGTGAAGAGCTGCGGCTCATACCACTCGTTCCTGAGGGAATCTCAGCGTATCTGGCGGAGCGGTTTGCTGTAGATGCAGGAGACCGCCTGCCCCTCAACGAACTGGCCGATCTATTACACCACCGTACGGGTGGAAACCCACTGTTTGTCGTTAATACGGTCGACTATTTAGTGCAGCATGGCGCAGTCACCGAACAGGACGGACAATGGACACTCCATGCTGACAAAATCGTGGACGTGGGCAACAGCATTCCCGACAGCGTCCGACAGTTGATTGCTAGACAAGTGGAGCGATTACCTGAAACTGAACAAGGGGTGCTCGAAGCAGCCTGTGTTGCCGGGACAGAATTTGCTGTCGCTGAGGTGGCAGCGGGACTGCAAGCTGAGGTCCTGAGCGTGGAAAGTGTATGCGAGCGCTTGGCTCGGACTGGCCTGTTTATCCGACCGACTGGACTGGCGGAATGGCCAGATGGCACCATCAGTGGGCACTATAGCTTTCTTCATGCGCTGTATCACGAAGTGCTCTACTCGCGACTCGCGGACCTCCGACGCGTGCAAATGCATCGGCGTATCGCCGAGAGGAAAGAGCACGCGTATGGAGAGCGAGCCGGAGAAGTTGCTACCGAACTGGCAGTACATTATGAGAAGGGCCGAAACCTGACGCGGGCGGTGCACTATCTTGGTAAGGCCGGAGAGAATGCAGCGCAGCGCAGTGCCCACCGTGAGGCAATTGCTCTGTTGACCCAGGGTGTGGCATTGTTGCACTCGCGACCGAAAATCCCAGAACACCTGCGGCAGGAACTCCAATTACAGCTGGCCCTCGGAGTGTCCTTCAGGAATACTAAAGGCCCCGCTGCCACCGAAGTCGAGCACGCCTACGCACGGGCCTGTGAACTGAGTCGGCAGCTTGACCGCAAGCTCGATCTGTTTTCCTCGTTATTTGGCTTGGCGACTTCTTACTTTGTGCGCTCCACATTCGCGCGAGCCCTGGCGCTGGGAGAGCAAATGCTGGCCATCGCCGAATCCCTCCAAGACCAGGAACTGGAACTCGAAGCTTCGCTTATGGCCGGAATGCTGCATCTTTATTCTCATGGCGATACGTTGGTGGCTTTACAACACCTCGACCGGATCATGAAGCTGTATGAGCCCAAGCGACACCGAGCACAGGCGTTTCGCGATGGACAAAATCCTGGCATTCTGGGGCATTCCGTAGCAGCGATCGCCTTGTGGTGTGCAGGTTACCCCGAACAAGCACTCAGACGTTGCCAAGAAGCACACTTCCTAGCTCAGCACGACCCGCGGCCCTATGACCAGACCATAGTACTTACCTATGCGGCACTCCTGTACCAACATCGTCGTGACGGAGGAATGATTCGAGAACCTGCCGAAGCGGCGGTAGCGCTGGCAACCGAGTATGGGTTTGTATTCATGCTGAGCATAGACAGGGCCCTACAAGGGTGGGCACTGATTAACGAAGGACAGATGGAGCGGGGGATTGAAGAGATACAACGCAGTATAGGAATGCAACAGACGGTGGGAATAGAAATTCTGCTGGTCTATTTCCTGGCGCTCTTGGCGGAAGCCCACTTTAAAGCGGGCCACGTTGAAGCGGGCATACGGGTACTGGACGAGGCGTTGGGGAAGGTCAACACCACTGGCACGCGACGATACGAAGCCGAGCTGTATCGGCTGAAGGGCGAACTAACGCTCGCAAGGGCTGGGGGCTGGGGGCTGGGGACTAGTTCCTCCCCACAAGCCCCTAGCCCCCAGCCTCTAATCCCAATGGAGGTTGTGGAGGAGGCTGAGGGGTACTTCTACAAAGCCATCGACATCGCCCAGAGACAACACGCCAAGTCCTGGGAACTGCGTGCCGCCATGAGTCTGGCACGGTTGTGGCAGCAACAAGACAAAGGAGACCAGGCCCGAGAACTGCTCGAAGACATCTATACGTGGTTCACCGAAGGGTTTGACACGAAAGATTTGCGCGACGCTGAAGCATTGCTGCACGCATTAGGCAGTACCGCCGAACGGCAACAAGCCAAACGGGATGCGCATCGAGAGCACGCTGAACGCCTCGAGCAGCATCTTGATGAAGAGCCGGACATAAACGAGAGCATAGGTGACGAGGAGGCCGAGCTGGAGGACACCGACGAACTGGTCTCACCATCGGCCCAGGAGTCTTCTTCTCCTCAAGCACAGTCAGCCGATCACAACGTGTTTCGCAAAGAAGGTGATTACTGGACTATCGCATACCAAGGCGCGAGTTTCCGCCTCCGCCATCTGCGTGGGCTCGACTACATTGCTCATCTCTTACGTCACCCCGATGTCGACTTCCTGGCCTTGGACGTGCTCACACCTAGCCATGAACTGGTCACACAGTCAGTGACTCAACACCATCCCGACTTTGACGAACCGAGTGCACCGAGTTCGCATTTGGATGGAAGGGAAGAACTGCTTGATACGCAAGCGCGGGACACCTACAAACGACGACTGGAAGAACTACGCGATGAATTGGAAGAAGCGCAGACATTCAATGACCTCGGACGCGTGGAGAAGCTCCAAGAAGAAATGGACTTTCTCTCTGCCGAACTCGCGCGAGCGCTTGGGCTCAGAGGCCGCCCGCGCACGACATCAACCGCGGCAGAGCGCGCACGGGTGAATGTGAACAAAGGCATCAGGATCGCGTTAGCGAAGATCGCCGAACATTGCCCGCCCTTAGAGCATCACCTCAACACCTGCATCAAAACCGGCTTGTTCTGCTCTTATACACCCCCACCGTTTGATTCTAGCCCGTGGGAGTTGTAAGTCGCGCATTGCAGGCCCGAAAACTAGCACTTCAATAGAGTTCGGTGCAAATGCAGAATTCCCTCTCCCGCAGGGAGAGGGCTAGGGTGAGGGGACCTTAATTGTCGATTGTGGATTGTCAACTGCGGAGGAAGAACAATGGCAGTCGCCATCGTCGCCTTCTTAATCCGCACTTCGCATTCGCCATTCCGCAATTCTTCATCCCCTCATCCTGACCTTCTCCCGGTGGGAGAAGGAACCCTCACGCGGTGCGCAGTGCCTAAAACGCAGGGACATTCCTTTAAGTCTCGTGATGCTGACGCTCACCGCGCTCTTCCCGCGTCCAGATTCATTCCGCTTCCCTTCTCACTGCCTCCTTTTGTTCATCTCCGTGTCACATTGTGCCTCCGAATGTCACGCAGCAGAGTTACAGCAGCACGCAGTGGAAAGGGAGGAAAAAATCATGACACTCAACGAGCGAGGGCCGCCTCATAGAAAAAAGACCTGACGCAACAAAGACTTGTCACTATATCGAACTCACAACAATGAACGGTCAACACTCAACCCCATAATTAAACATACGAAGGAGAACACTATGAAACGCGTGAATCGCCTGTATAAAACCGCCCTCGCCCTCAGTTTAGCAATGCTCCCGTCCGCGGCTATGGCGGCCGACGCGTATAAAACGAGCGACGGGACTGTGGTCGTGACGGGGTTACAACCGACGGAGCGCTATCAAATCAGAATTCTCACTGCGCAGAACAAGTCAAGCTCGCGCCAAGATAAGTCAGCGAATCGGTGCGGGGAAGTGGTCGTTGAAAAGGCCGCCGACTATATCACCTTAGTAGTTGGAACCGAGACCATCGACCCTGCGTCGTTGCCTCTCAAAGAACACGTCAAATGTAAGCCACTCCGGTCCGCCCAGAAATGGGTACCGTCTGGTGTAGTCCTGGCCACGCCCCCAAATCCCCGGTAACGGGTACGGACGTCGACTTCCCGCGACGAGAGCCAAGGATCACACTCGGTAGGGTAATCCCTGTCAGATCTCCGTTGTCAAGGCGCAATTCGATAACGATAGTGCAGGGGTCGCGCGGCAAGCAGCGCTTGCCGAGAAACTCCGCCTCGAGTTGAAGAAAATCTATCAGGCGAAGAATGATGAAATCCGCGGCGTCTTGACCGAGGAGCAGCGAACCAGATTTGAGGAGGTGTTGAAGAAGAACAAAGCAATGGTCGGCGCCTCGCGCGACGTCAGGGACTTCGATCTCTTTCGATCTCTAAGGTAAGATTGTACCGCATAGGAGGCCGGGCTCGTCACAGACCCGGTCTTCACCTTACCGCACGAGACGGTCTGTTGTGGCACGACGTCATGCGAAGACCGGGCGATCGTCACTGAGCCTCTATCTATTTGATGGTATGAAGACCTGTTGGGAATCGTACTACCCTCTGCTGTTGACACCTCCTACGCTCTGCGAAATAAGCGAGAGCGATGAATGGACGCATTCTTCCTTTCCCTCAGCGAGAGAACTCTTCACCTGTTATCCCCGTAGTTGCTCCGCTTGTCGGACGTGCGACGGAACTCGCGTTCTTGCACGAGCGGTTGAAAACGGCCCTTCAAGGCCAACGGCAAATTGTCTTTATTGCTGGCGAGCCGGGTATTGGGAAAACATCACTTGTTGACACATTCCTCGTGCAGGCACGTAAATCTCCCGACATTCTAATTACCAGGGGACAGTGTGTCGAGCAGTACGGACCGGGCGAAGCATATATGCCGCTGCTGGAGGCCACGTCGCGGTTGTGTCGTGGGTCGAGTGGGAAACAACGTGTGACGGCCCTGCAGCGCTATGCGCCCAGTTGGTTAGCGCAGCTTCCGGGGTTGCTTGAGCCACAAGAATATCAGCGCCTCCAGCAACAGGTGCAGGGGACGAGTCGAGAACGCATGTTACGGGAGATGGCAGAGTCGGCGGAGAGACTCACGCGGACTGACTGCCTCGTTGTTGTCCTCGAAGATTTACACTGGAGCGATATTTCGACCTTAGACTGGCTTACCTACATGGCGCGACGCCGTGAGCCTGCCAAATTATTGATTATCGGCACCTATCGTCCGGCAGATGCCCTCGTCAGCGGCCATCCACTCAGCGGCGCGATTCAAGAGTTACAAGCCAAGAGTCAATGCGAAGAGCTGCGGCTCCCGCCACTCGTCTCAGAAGGAGTAACAGAATATCTCAGCAAACGGTTTGTCTTCAAAACAAACGACAGCGCTCCTCTTCATGAACTCAGTACTCTTCTGCATCGTCGCACAGGAGGGAATCCCTTATTTGTCGTCAACACGGTGGACTACTTAGTGCAATACGAGGTGATCACTGAAGAGACTGGACAGTGGACACTGCAGACCGACAAGCTCACAGAGGTCGGCAACAGTATTCCCGACAGCGTACGACAGTTAATAGCAAGCCAAGTCGGTCGCCTACCCGAAACCGAACAACATCTGCTTGAAACAGCTAGTGTGGTTGGGACAGAGTTCGCAGTAGTGGAAGTTGCAGCAGGACTACAAATCGAACCGCTTGCCGCAGAGAGCCTGTGTGAACAGCTCGCAAAGAAAGGGCAGTGCATTCGAGCGAGTGGACTGACGGAATGGCCAGATGGGACCATCAGTGGGCGCTACAGTTTTTTGCATGCCTTGTTCAATGAAGTCCTCTACGCGCGATTGGCAGAGCCCCGACGCGTGCATCTCCATCGCCGCATCGCCGAAACGAAGGAGCGTGCGTATGGAGAGCGAGCCGGCGAAATTGCTACTGAGTTGGCCGTGCATTATGAGAAAGGTCGGAACCTAACACGGGCTGTGGACTATCTTGGCAAGGCAGGAGAAAATGCAGTTCGGCGCAGCGCGCACCGCGAAGCCATCACCCTCCTCACGCAGGGATTGACGCTGATCCCCTCACTCCCAGAGACCTCTGAGCGTATTCAGGAGGAAGTGCAATTGCACCTCTCACTCGGAGTGTCGTTCATTAATACCAAGGGGCCGGCTGCCACTGAAGTCGAACACGCCTACTCGCGTGTATGGGAACTCGGTCAACGTTTGGAGCTTACTCCCCAGCTCTTCTCTGCGTTATGGGGCTTAGCTGCGTCGTATGTCGTCCGCTCTAAGTTTGAACGAGCGCTGGAAGTCTCAGAGCAGATGCTTGCTATCGCCAAGCGCGCCCAAGATCCAGACTTGCAACTCGAAGCCTCACTTATGGCTGGAATCTTTCATCTCTATTCGCATGGAAACACGCGAGAAGCGTGGCAGCACCTTAATCAGGTGATCAGGCTGTATGAACCAGAAAAGCATCGAGGGCATGCGTTTCGCTATGGGCAAGACCCTGGCATTTTTGGTTGGGGATTGGCAACGATTACGCTCTGGTGTGCCGGTTATCCCGATCAAGCGTACTCGCGTGCACGGGAAGCGCAGGCCTTTGCGCAACACGATACGCTTCCATACGATCGAGGCATAGCTCTTATCTACAGCGCATTCCTCCATCAGCATCGCGGTGAAGAAGGCCTCACCCGAGAACTTGCGGAAGCGGTGATTACCTTGTCTACCGAACATGAATTCGCGCTTGTGCAATGCTGGGGGATTGTCTTGCAAGGATGGGCGCTGTTCGCAGAGGGGCAGACCGAGCAAGGTATCGCGACAATGGAACGTGGCATCGCGACGCAGCAAGCAATGGGCGCAGAGTTTCTGCTGATCTATTTTCTCGTCTTGCTCGCAGAGGCCCACCGGCAAGCGGGGCACGTCGAAAAAAGCGTACAGGTGGTTGAGGATGCGTTGGTGAAAGTGAACACCACTGGTGCAAGACTGTACGAAGCCGAGTTGTATCGAATCAAAGGGCAGCTAACGCTAGAGGCTAGAGGCTGGGGACTAGAGACTAGTTTCCCTTCCCCACAAGCCCCTAGTCCGCAGCCTCTAGTCCCAATGGAGGTTGTGGAGGCGGCTGAGGGGTCCTTCTGCAAAGCCATCGACATCGCCCGCCAACAACATGCTAAGTCCTGGGAACTGCGTGCTGTTATGAGTCTGGCGCGGTTATGGCAGCAACAAGAGAAAGTTGACCAGGCGCGTGAACTGCTCGAAGATATCTATACCTGGTTTACTGAAGGTTTTGACACACAAGATTTGCGCGAGGCGGAAGTGTTGCTGCACGCGTTAGGCAGTACCGCCGAACGGCAACAGGCCAAACGTGATGTGCATCGAAAACTCGCTGAACGACTCGAACATCATATTGATGAAGAGCCGGACATACGCGAGAGCCTAGGTGAGCAAGAGGAAGATCTGGAGGACACCAACGAACTGGTCTCACCGTCGGCCCAGGATCTCTCCGTTCCTGCGCACATTCAGGTACAATCAACAGATCACAACGTGTTCCGTAAGGAAGGCGACTACTGGACCATCGTGTACCAAGGCGCGAGTTTCCGCCTTCGCCATCTGCGCGGGCTCGACTATATTGCCCACCTGCTGCGTCACCCGGATGTCGACTTCCTTGCGTTAGGTGTACTCACGCCTGCTCATGAACCGGTCACACAGTCAGTGATTCAACAACATCCCGACTTTGGCGATCCAAGTGCGCCTAGTTCGCATTTGGATGGACGAGAAGAACTCCTCGATACGCAAGCGCGAGACACTTACAAACGACGACTCGAAGAACTGCGTGATGAATTGGAAGAAGCGCAGACATTCAATGACCTCGGACGCGTGGAGAAGCTCCAAGAAGAAATGGATTTTCTCTCTGCCGAACTCGCGCGAGCGCTTGGACTCAGAGGCCGCCCGCGCACGACATCAACCGCGGCAGAGCGCGCCCGTGTGAATGTGAACAAAGGTATCCGCATCGCGTTAGCCAAGATTGCTGAATATTGTCCGCCTCTGGAGCATCACCTCACCACTTGTATCAAAACCGGCTTGTTCTGCTCGTATACACCTCCGCCTTTCGATTCCAGCCCGTGGGAGTTGTAAGTCGCGCACAGCAGCCCCAGAAAACAGCACGCTGAGAAGAGACGATACGTCATGCCCGCGAATGCGGGAATCCAGGAGGAGTAAGCAAGAGCTCGGGGTTGAAGCTCCTGGATGCCCGCCTGCGCGGGCATGACGCACTAGCGTATCCCATAGATGGCAAACCTTTGCCTGCCGTTTTCCGGTGGGCAAAGCCTGCCCTACCATTCATGGTTTCGTGGACCGTAGGAACGTTTTGCCTGTTCCCTCCATCTCTGGCCCACTTTTATTCACCTCCGTGTCACATTCCTCATGCACCTCCGTGTCACATTGTGCCTCCCAATGTCACGCAGCAGAGGTACATCAGCAATCAAGGGAAAAGGAAGAAAAGACCATGCAAATCAATGAGAGAGCACCGCCTCGCAGCAGCAGAAGGAACTCCGCCGTTCACTTGCAGCAATCGTCATACAACCCCATTATCCCTATTTTTAAAAGGAGAACATCATGAAATCTCGCAGCTTTACGTTTTTACCAGCCGCTCTCGTCGCCGTTGCGCTCGCAATCGGAACCGTGGGAATCAACACTGCCGCTAACGCCTTCACGCTCATTGAGCTGCTCGTTGCGCACCACACTGCGCTGAATTTTCCCAGCGCTTCTGTCAACCCGGACAGACAGACACCACAGGTCAATGTCACGAACGTCGGAGATGAGCCCATCAAAGTACAGATCAAATTCTACGAATACGACGCCGCAGGCGCCCCGTCCGCGCGAACCAGCAAGATCTACCACCTTACGGCGGGGTATAGCCTGCGAGAAGTCTTTCCCCTCACCAGAGATCCTCGGTCCGCAAATCCTCTCAAGCATGTCCGTCCTGTCGTGATGGCAGTAACGGAGACTGACGAGCCGACCAACGATGTGGTTGCATCATTCGAATTGGTCTCCCAAGACCCCAACGACCCAACACCTATTGGCCTGCTGCTCCCGGCGGTACAGAAGGTCAGATAGCGCTGGGCTGACAACAGGTAACAGAGAAGGTCGTCCTGAATTGTATCTGAGGAAAGGGTTGGCAGACGAAAGCGCAGAACAGCAATCGACATTGGCGTTCTGCGCACTGCCAGCATAAGCGTACACGATAACCACATACGGAGGCCGACAATGGAAACCTCACTATCTCGCAGAACCCTATGGATGCTCACACCACTCTGGACCGGTGCCATCGTTATGACGCTGGAACTGGCCGCGAGTCGTCTCTATGCCCCGTATTTTGGCTTCTCGATCTATGTCTGGGGCACCTTACTGGCCGTCGTGATGCTGGCCTTGGCAGTGGGGTATGCCGTGGGTGGATATTGGGCCGATCGCTGCCAGAGCGACCGACTATTGTATACGCTGATTCTTGTCAGTGCCGTGTATCAATTGATGCTTATTCCTTTCGCCGGTCCGGTGTTAAGCTGCCTCACCGCGTATGGCGACTTTGTTGGCACCAGTGTGGCGACCATACTATTGTTTGCCCCGCCTTTGCTGACGCTGGCCGCGGTCGGACCATTTGTCATTCGACTCCTCACGCGCGCGGAGCGGGTTGGTGCATGGGCCGGAACTGTCTATGCCGTATCCACGCTGGGCAGTATTCTCGGTGCATGCCTCACCAGCTATGTATTGATTCCCCAGTTCGGAACCCACTTCACCTTGCGGTCAGCTTCAGTCGTGTCGGCAAGCCTCGCTTTGCTTGGGCTGGTGCCGCAAGCCCGCTGGCTGTGGGTGGCTGCGCTGCCAGCGATTGTGCTTATGACCCCATCAGCGTCTCCCTGGACGAAAGATGCGGTGTGGGCCAGTGAATCGGCCTACAATCTCGTGCGCGTGTTCCGTTCTGGTCAGCAGACCCTACTGGCCCTCAACGAGGATACTGGGGTGCATACCATTCGCAACGAGACGACCCTTTGGACTGGGCATTATTACGATCTCTATGCACTCGGACCAGTCTTTACCCCAGTGCAACGCGCGTTGGTGCTTGGCATGGGAGCAGGAGGGTCAATCCACGCCCTGCGTGCAGTAGCAGCAGAGGTCACAATTGATGCAGTAGAAATTGACGCACAGGTCGTTGAAGCGGGCACACGCTTTTTCGGCTTGCCGCAGGACGCAGACTGGCTCCATATCCATGTTGCTGATGCACGCCCGTGGCTCGCGCGCACCCAGCAGCAATACGATCTCGTGCAAGTCGACCTCTATCAAGGTGGCCCTTACATTCCGTTCTATCTCGCGACGAGCGAATTCTTCTCCTCAGTGCATGCGCATCTCACAGACAAAGGACTGTTAATGATGAATGTATTCGACATGAGCCCTGAGCGCGAATTACTGTCAGCGATAAGTGCCACCGTGAAACAGGTGTTCCCATCAGTGCTGGTAGTTCCACATGGGACCGCGAATTATATGCTCCTGGCGTTTGCGCAAACGCAATCCTTGCCCAATCTTCGCCACCAACTCACTGAGGGAGTTGTCCCGACCTCCGTTTTTACCCTAGCCCGACGTGCAGCCTCGACTTTGACCGAGGTTCATCCGCCACAGGGAACTCCAGTCTTTACTGACGACCACGCTCCTATCGAAGCGCTGACCCGGCGCATGCTGCGCGAGCACAAACGAGTTGTGACTGCGCAAGTCCGCATGTAACACATTACGATACTATAGTGGGGACATCGTGCGCACAGCGCACGCTACCCCAACTGTACCCATGTCGTGTGGCTTGATTTAGCCTTGACCGTTTCCCCCGTCAGCGATAGCAACCGATCCCATCCGGCGGAACTTAACATAGCGTTGCTCCATTAACTGCTCAACTGATAAGGCAAGCAGCTCTTTCAGTTGCTGCTCCAATGCATCACCAACTGCAGCGACTGCCGCCTCAGGGTGGCGATGGGCACCGCCAGGGGGTTCGGGAATGACCGCATCAATCACTTCGAGTTCGAGCAAATCTGCGGCAGTGATTTTTAACGATTCGGCAGCCCAAGCGATACGCTCTGGCGTGCGCTCGTTGTATAGAATCGCGGCGCAGCCTTCGGGCGTAATCACCGAGTAGCAGGCGTTTTCTTGCATCAGCACGCGATCACCAACACCTAATGCTAAGGCTCCGCCGCTGCCACCTTCGCCAATGACGGTGACAACGATTGGTGTCCGTAGCCCCGCCATTTCACGAATATTACGGGCAATCGCTTCTGCCTGACCGCGTTCTTCGGCATCAACGCCAGGATAGGCACCCTGCGTATCGATAAATGCGAAGATCGGGCGATGAAAGCGTTCGGCAAGTTGAAAGAGCCGCAACGCTTTGCGGTATCCCTCAGGACGCGGCATGCCAAAGTTGCGTTTCACTTTTTCAGCAGTGGTTTTCCCTCGCTGGTGCCCAACGACGACGACTGGTTGCCCGCGAAACCGCGCCAGTCCACCAACAATGGCGGCATCATCGGAAAAGTTACGATCGCCATGCAGTTCAACAAATTCCGAACACAGCCGCTCGATGTAATCGAGTGTGTAGGGACGATCGATGTGACGCGATAATTGCACCCGCTGCCAGGGCAACAGCGATCCGTAAATCTCCTGCTCTAATTGTTGGCTCTGTCCAGCCAAGCGCGTCAGTTCCTCTTGTTCATCGTCTGACCGTGCAGACAATCGGCGTAATTCGTCGAGGCGTTTATCCACATCCGCTAATGGTTGTTCAAAATCTAAATATGACGTCGGCATGGGCTCTCCACATTCCGCAATATCTCCTCATAGGTTTTAGACCCTACAGCCTGAAGCCTATAGCCTAAAGCCTATTGAAGCCAAAATCTCCCTATCACATCCACAATCTCCCGTCCCTGGGAGGGGGCAAACCATTGCAAGTCAGGCTCTGCACGGAACCACGTCAATTGACGTTTTGCGAGTTTCTTGGTCTCAGTTGTCATCTGCGCCAGGGCTTCTTCTTCACTGCATTGCCCTTGCAACAGTGCTTTGACTTGGGCATAGCCGATAGTTTGCATCACTGGTAGTTCTGACCCATACCCCATCGCCCACACCCGCTGGACTTCATCAACTAAGCCATCTTTCAGCATTTGCTGACAGCGTTCAGCAATGCGTCGATGCAGGGTCTCGCGCTCACACACTAAACCGATCATTAACGTTTGAAACGGGCGATCACGAAAACCATGCTCGCGTTGCCACTGACTCATCGGTTTTCCAGTCGTGAGAAATACCTCCAATGCACGAATCAGACGAACGGTATCATTCGGATGCAGACGACTCGCTGCCTCAGGATCGACCTCGCGCAACCGTCGATGCAAGAACCCTTTGCCTTCGCGCTGTTCTTGCTCTTGCAGTTGCGTGCGCAACGCTAGATCTGCCGCAGGGCCAGCAAAGAGGCCGCGCGTCAGCGCCCGTAAATACAAGCCAGTGCCGCCGACGACAAGAACGCGTTTCCCACGCTGGTGAATATCCGCAATCGCGGCTAGCGCAAGCGCACGAAATCGCGCACCGTCGAACTGTTCGTCAGGATTTACAACATCAATGAGGTGATGAGGGACAGCTTCCTGTTGTGCCGGTGTCGGTTTCGCCGTTCCGATATCGAGATAGCGATAGGCTTGTCGTGAATCAGCACTGACAATCTCTGCGTTGTATTGTCTCGCCAGTTCAATTGCGAGTGCAGTCTTGCCGGTCGCGGTCGGGCCGGTAATGATGACAAGCTGAGGTAAAATCATAATGCTGGTACGAAAAAACAATGTAACGGGAGGAAATCAACAGGAAAAGACAGGGACTGGAGCATCACAGCAACGACGCTATGGAACAAACGAAGGAAGGGACGATCTTTCACAGCGTGTGTATCTTTATGATAACTGTTGCTCTGCGTGCTCGTGACAGGATGCAGGCCAGCATCGATTTTACTCTCTTTGTCAACTTTAGTTGACAGGTACGTATTATGACGCCTTTGTCGCTCTTCTTCTCGCGTAACCGCTGAGATTGCAAAGAAAACGAGCAGCTGCAACCATCCAGCTTTATTGTTCCGCCGTAGCTGACTCTGATGACTCTAAGGAAGAGCAAAATGTTCGAGCAATGCAAGGAAAGTGGCATCCATTTTGCTATGTCATTGAAGTGTAGATCGTGGTCAGGTGGTCTCCCGCAGTATGAACCAATCATACACTACGAGCTCCTCTTTCTTCATGCACGGACAGTTGAGTACGCATGACAAAGCCCTTCGGCTCCTTGCTCTCGTCCTAAGCACTGGCCAAGACCCAGCAGTGAGGGAGCGGGAGACTCAGCAACCGTTCAAGTTCCACGTGCAGAGGCAAGATGCAGAAAACCAACGCTCGCCTTTCCATCCTCTCCAGACAATCAATACGCAATACCAAACCGTAGATGTGGACTCCCCTCATCCAGGCCCTAACCTTTTTCGTCGCGAAGGGGAGTATTGGACTCTGGCATATGGGAATATGACGTGCCGACTCAAGGACACGAAAGGGTTCTGCTATCTCGCTCTGCTCTTACAACATCCGCATAAGGAATTTCATGTCACTGACCTGATCGCCGCGGGTGATAAATCACCAAGAGTCTCGCCACTACCTCTCTTCGATACACTGAGTGACACCCAAGCAGCCGAGTACAATCTCAGCGTAACCGGATTAGGCGATGCCGGATCAGTCTTAGATGAGCAGGCAAAAACCGCGTACAAGCATCGCTTAGCGGAATTACAAGAGGAACTGACAGAGGCAGAGCGTTTCCATGACCCGATCCGAGCCGCCAAAATTCGCGAGGAGATGGACTTTCTCACCGATGAGCTGTCTACTGCGCTCGGGCTCAACGGTCGCAACCGCAAAGCTGCCTGCATTGCTGAACGAGCACGACTCAACGTCACCAAAGCAATCAAAGCCGCAATAAAAAAAATCGACGAAGCCCATCGCGCCCTTGCCCATCACCTCACTACCTCGATTAGAACGGGGGCGTTCTGCACCTACGCCCCTGATCCGTCGCAGTCCATCTCCTGGTTTCTGTAACGCAGGAAGGTGGGCAACCCTCTCTTTCGTCTTCGCCCGTACTCGCACCACTCTTTAATCAGTCGGATGAGTCGGCAGGGGAACGGTCTCTCGCCGCGCCCCTATGTGGTAGCGGCAGTAATTCGACCGTTCATTCCATTCTCGACTCTGCTCATCGAATTTCATTAGAGCGAAACAGGACGAACGAGAGTTTTCGGCGCTCAGTGTTGTCGTCCTGCGCTGTGCCGTCTGATTGCACAGTGTGCCGTCATTTTTCACGCCTTCCCTGGTGAGGACCAAAGCCAAGGAGAAAAAAGAAAATGATCTAACAACATGTAACGGTACGACCATCGGGCAACTTGAGGTTCGGACGAAGAGATAACTCCAGGGTTCTTCCGCTTCGCACGGACAGCAAGGAGACAGCCAAACCAATCACCCGCGGAAGAGCCACAACAAGGAGATCTCATTATGAGTAAGACGTTAAAAAATCGTGTAGCAATCGCAGTCGGGACGCTGGGACTCGTATGGGGCAGCATCGCCAACGCAGCACCGCTCGCCAATGTCTCAGGCACCTGGACCATCGTCGGCAACCAGCACGTCGGCTCATTAACCCTCAGCCAAGGCATTGGTACACCATGCGCACCGATCAACGGCACTATTTATCCAGGCACCTCAGTCAGTCATCCTGTCCGCGGGTACTACTGCCCAGCAACTGGTCGTCTTGCGTTTGCCCGCAATAACAGCACAGGAGTAGTCATTCAGACCTGGGTCGGTAATGTGTCCGATGTCATCACTGGCGCGCCGCATCGCATGGGTGGAACTTTTCACGCGTTGGATGCTGCTTCCGGCTCTGGCGTCATCGGCGAATACCACTTCCAAGGTCAGAAGTAACGCGATACGCAGCCTATTCAACTCGGCGCTCTCCTGGCAGACTGAACTTGTAGACGAGAGCGCCGAGAGAGAACACGTGAAGATCACTTATAGTGAATTATTCATAAAGGACCGATACGAATTTCTGGAAAGTACGACTACAGTGTCATTGCGAGGAGCCCCTTCGACTTCGCTCGCAATAACGCTGTAGCGTAAACGGATCTACGCTATGACAAAGAAAAACTCTATTTCCGCGACCGTACTGTGTCTCTCAATAGGGCTTGGAGCTACATTGTACAGCCTCTGGCGTGACGAAAATTCTTCCACCGCCCCTCCTCAGAACCAACCCCAAGCATCAGTTCGCAGCAATCGCTCAGCGGAAAGTACACAAAAAGTTATCCCGACAATCAAGCAGAGTCCCTTCCCAGCCAACGCCGATAGCACGGAGAAAAAACCATCATATCCACCACGTCCCCAGAGCAGTCTGGAGGTCGACGTCCGGCATGGCGAGGTGACCCTCCGCGCAGAAAACCAGTCGCTCAAAAAAGTATTGGCGACCGTAGCCGAGCAGAGCGGCATCCAGATCAACGCTCAACTCATCGCCGACCGAGAGCTCAGCATGCAACTCGTTCGCGTCCCACTTGATCGCGCGCTACGGACCATTCTCGAATTTGAAGACAGCTTTATGGCCTTCGAGAATCAGACTCAAGCCAACGCTGGTCTAAAAGCAGTATGGGTACTACCGTCTGGCACAGGAGGCACGTGGCCTCCACGAACCATCGCCTGTACACGAGAAATATCTGTACTTGCGCAGCAACTCACAGCTGAACAAGCGAGTCAACGTGCCGAAGCGCTCGATGCGCTCATCGATCTTCAAGGACCCGACGCAGCACAAACCGTTGTGCAATCTCTGAGAGACCACGATGACGACGTACGCTACCGGGCCTTGCTCAAGGCCCATGCGGTCGGACTTGCCCTTCCACCCGAGACGCTCACTACCCTCGTTCAGCAGGACAGATCTGAGCTGGTGCGCATGATGGCCATAGAGTCCATTGCGAACCATCCGGCTATCGATGAGCAAAACAAGGTAGCCTTTGCGCAATCCGCCATACGCGATGTCAGCCCTGCGGTGCAAACGCGGGCTGGAGAAATCCTAAGCCACCTCGAATCCGCCCCTCTCATGCATGAACAAGACCAAGCTCTGTATGACGAAGCAGAAGGACAATGAAAGAGAAGAAGACTCAGCAGCAAAAAATGGACACCAGGAGACCACTGCAACCTGCTTGTTTTTCCCTAATGTCAGACGCATGCTGTCCTTGGCAAATACACCTGAGGAACCGCAGGTAATGACGCAATTCACCAGCGCGAGCTTTGTCGGACGCGTACCAGAGATGGCCGCGTTACACGCTGCTATCGCAGACGCGTTTGCTGGCCGCGGTCGCTTAGTGTTACTCGCGGGCGAGCCAGGAATCGGTAAGACGCGCACTGCGCACGAGTTTGCGGAGAAGGCTCGCCAGCAAGGTGCACTGGTGCTCGCCGGCCGTTGTTACGAAGGAGACGGAGCACCGCCGTTCTGGCCGTGGGTGCAGATTGTCCGCGCCTATAGTGCCGACCGCGACCCAGCTGCCCTGAGAACAGAAATGGGAACGGGTGCAGCCAATATCGCCGCCGTGATCGCAGAAGTACGAGAGCGCTTGCCAGGTCTCTCACTCCCAGCTGCATTGGAGCCAGAGCCGGCGCGATTTCGCTTTTTCGACAGCTTGACCACCTTTCTCAAGAATATCGGACAGGTGCAGCCCCTGGTGCTCATTCTGGACGACGTACAATGGGCCGACAAACCCTCGTTACTCCTCTTGCGGTTCCTCGTGCGAGAACTTGCAGATGCGCACCTCTTAATCATTGGGACCTATCGAGATGTCGCATTGGAGAGCCAACACCCACTCGCGCAGCTTCTTGAGGAGATAGTTCGCGAGCCACACAGCCAACGTCTCGTGTTGCGTGGGCTTACGGCTGAGGAGGTCACGCGTTTCATTGAACTCGCTACTGGCACTACGCCATCAGAACCCCTGAGTACGACCCTGGCCAAAGAAGCCGGTGGAAACCCATTCTTCATTAGCGAAATCGTCCGGCTGCTCGTAGCCGAAGGGGGTCACGCAGCACTGTATACTCCACGTGTCGCACTCACTATTCCTTTGCCCCAAAGCGTGCGTGAGGTGATCAATCGCCGCTTGGAGCGACTCTCTGCCGAATGTAAGCGGATGCTTTCCCTCGCCTCAGTGATCGGGCGCGAGTTCAGTATGCCAACGTTAGCCCAGATGAAAAACACAAACTGTGATCAGCTTCTTGAGGTGCTCGACGAGGCACTCACCGCGCGCCTCGTCACTGCAGTCCCACACGTGGTCGGTAGTTATAGTTTTGCACACGCGCTCATTCGTGAGGCATTGTATACGGAACTGCCGACCGCTCGACGCGTCCAACTGCACCGCCATATCGCTGAAGCGTTGGAGACGATCTACGGACACAATCGACAGTCAGCTCCCGCTACAAACGTCAGTCCCGTCCTGTCGATAAGCAGTGCAGGACAAGGGCTGGCAGAGTTAGCGTATCATTTTTTTGAGGCTCTGCGCGGGGAAAGTGATGCGGATAAGGCAATCGCGTATGCGGTGCAGGCGGCTGAACAAGCACTAGCGGTATTGGCCTACGAGGATGCAGTCACTCACTACGAGCGAGCGCTCCAGGCGTTGGAATACAAGCAGCCGCTAGAAGGGAGGCAGCGTTACGAGCTACTCCTGGCGCTCGGGACCGCCCGGACCAAGACAGGGGATATCCCTCAGGCTCGTGAGGCATGCAAGCAGGCGGCTGAAGAGGCACGGAAGCTACAGAACTCAGAGTTACTCGCTCACGCAGCACTGGGGTTTGAGAAATTTGGTGTTCCCATCGGCGTGGTCGATCACGACGTTGTCCACTTATTGGAGGAAGTCCTCGGTGTGTTTGGGACCGAAGACAGTGCGTTGCGCGCGCGGATGTTGGCTCGCCTCGCCTGGGAATTGCACTTCTCAGCTTCTGATGGAGAGCGACGAGCGCAGCTCAGCCAGTTGGCAACGGCAATGGCTCGACGGGTAGGCGACAAAGGGGCCTTAGCTGCTGCACTCGATAGTCGGCGTCGTTCGCTTTGGGGACCAGGGGACATTCATGAGCGACTCGCAGCCATGAACGAAATCCTCCGCCTCGCCGAAGAAACAGGCGATGGCGAGAGAAGCATACAGGGGCAGTTCGATCGTATTGTCGACCTGTTGGAACTTGGAGATATGCTCGCGGTCGATGAAGGAATTGCGGCCTATGCTCGGCGAGCAGAAGAACTCCGACAGCCGCGGTATCGCTGGAACTGGACCGTCTTGCAGACGATGCGGGCGTTGATGGAAGGACGGTTTGCCGGGGCAGAGCAATTGGCGATGCAAACGTTAACGCTCGGGCGGAAGATCGAAAGCCCAACAGCAATCAATTTCTTTGGCGTGCAGATGTTCTCGTTAAGCCGAGAGCAAGGACGCCTTCAGGAATTAGAGTCCGCAGTCCAGAATTTCGTCGCGCAATACCCGACAGTACCGGCATGGCGAGCGGCTTTGGCGAGTCTCTATAGTGAACTCGGTCGAGAAACAGAGGCACGCACCGAATTTACTCGGTTGGCGGTGAACGATTTCGTCAATCTTCCACGAGACAGTACCTGGTTGGTTGGAGCTACGTTGCTGGCTGAGACGTGTGCTTTTCTCGCTGACTCGCATCACGCTGTACTCTTATATGAACGGCTACTCCCGTATGCAGAACACAATGTCGTCGTCGGGGATGGTGCCGCTTGCAACGGCTCGGTCTCTCGTCCCTTGGGACTTCTTGCTGCCACCCTGCACCGGTGGCAGGAGGCAGTAGCCCATTTTGAAAGTGCGCTCCGCATGAACACGCGGATGGGAGCCAAACCTTTTGTGACTCGTACCCAATATGAATACGCAGCCACACTTCTTGCTCGCCATCAGCCGGGAGACGATGCGCAGGCACGGGCACTTCTCGCTCCGGCCCTGGTGACTGCCCAAGAGTTGGGCATGAAAGGTCTAGAAAAAAAGATTGCCGCGAGTCTCCGAGAAGTCTCAGACAAAGCAAAGCAGAACACGGGAGATGTTCCTTATCGGGTAGACTCCGAACACCCAACAGCGACCGCTGAACTCCCAGCAGCTAACCTCTTCCACTATGATGCCGAGTATTGGACGCTGAGGTATCAAGGAACCACGTGTCGGCTCAAAGACACCAAAGGACTACGATACATCGCTTTCCTCTTGGACCACCCAGGGCAGGAATGCCTCGTCACTGAAGTGATGGAGTCTGTTGGTGGATCGGATACTGCGGCTAAACGTACTAGTTGTGATCGGAACTCAGAGTTTCCCCTTGAGCGCGTGCGCCTCAACGTCACTAAAGCCATCAAGGCAGCCGTCAAAAAGGTCAGCGATAATCATCCCGCCTTAGGTTACCATCTCACGGCCACGATTAAGACCGGGACATACTGCTCGTACACTCCTGATCCCATCCAGCCAATTTCGTGGGTTCTCTAAAATATAGTGCTCGCGCTGGGCTTCACTCCAACGACAAAATCACTCGCACCGAGCCATCAACTTCTCCCTCTGGTACATAGCCAATCGCATTCATGTCAGAAGCCACATACCGACGAACAGCTTCGGTCGAAGCGAGGGTTGCTGGTGGCAAGATGCCGTCGTAGTAGAGCCGGTTCCAATAATCCGCCAGACGAGCGTCAGTCTGATTCAGCACAGTTCGTGAGAAGCGTGTACGCAAGGGCGTTTGCGATGGGAGGTTCAACGGCACGATCGGCGTACCGTCGTCCCAGAAGCGTTTGCGACGAAGATAGATCTGAGCAATGTCGTTAGACGAGAGTTCACCATTACGCTGAGGATGCACAATCACAGCCATGCGCCCTTCTTGCCCAGCAAGGCGCACTGGTGCCAGGACTAACAGCGCAAGAGCGAGGCTGAGAATACGCGTGCTCATAACAACTCAAAAGAGAAGCGACAGCGACATGCGCAACCCGGGAGAAGCGAACTCGTTGCGATGATCAGCGATGAGATAGTCAGCCTTGAAGCGGAGATATGGGAGCGGCACCCAGGCAAAGCCAAGATCGAACAGATTGAGATCTCGTCCACCGCCAGGGGGGTGCACCCGCTCGTAGCGCCCGACGAGGTACAGCGTCGGCAATGTCTCCACTACCCCTTGGGCATAGAGTCCCCACATCGTGCCATTGTTGATACTGCCTTCGCCGAAGACGATTTCGCTACTCAGCTCTACGCGCGCATGAGGCTGCCATAAAAAGTCAGCGCCGCCGAGATGATTCCATCTATGATTGCGTCGTTGGGAAGCGAAGTAGGATGCCCCCAGTGTCCATCCCTTGAGGCTGGCCCATTCAATGTGAGCACCAGCACTCCGCCTCACAGGATGTTCGTCACTCTCTCTATCAAGAGGAGGCAGAAACGTTCCATACAACGAGTACGAGAGTGCCCCATCTTGAGGAAACACTGACCCGTGCAGCATTGCGCCTGTAGAAGTCTCATCGAACACCTCCTCGACGATCACCGGTTCAGAGGTGGTCCACAGCAGCGGATCACGCGGAACCAGGTTCCAGCGCCCGATCGGCGTTCGGTATTTGCCAAACCGCAGCTTCAGTGCATCGCGATTGCCCAGGTCGAGAAAGAGGCGTTCAACTTCCAGACCGGGATTCGAGTGTACGCCTCTCCGGCCACGTTCGATCTCTGCCAGTGATCCAATACCAAGTTCGGTAAAGAGATGGGCGAACGGGACTGGATCGTAGGAGATGAGAAAATTGAACTCTTCTAGAGACCCACGCCGTTCGCCATCCTCCAAGCGTTCCATTTCTGCAATGGCAAACCCACCAATGGTGAGCCCTGTCTTTCCGAGCCGTAGACCACGACCAGCATGGTATGAGAAACGTCCAAGTGGAGTGTTTGTGCCAAAGGTGTCCAGCTCTGTTGGGGGAGTGGCAGGAGAGGACTGTTTCGCAGGGTCCGCCCATGCGTTCAGAGCACTAAGCACGACCAGCGCAAAAAAGACGAGCCAGGCAATCCACAGGGACACTCCCTGTAAAGATGCTTTGGCAAGATTCATGTCCGAGCGGGGCCGCATTCCGCGCTAATTAGAGGAATATGTACCATACGTCAAATCACTGGGTGTCACGAAACAGAAACACAGAAAACTAAGGAGAAGAAGGCTATAGGCCTCAGGCTTTAGGCTTTAGGGAGAAAGAAGGAAGGAAAGCACGTCGGTCGCCTTGCTCTACTGAATGCTGACTACTGGCTACCGATTTTTTGGCTTGAGCGGTTCATTTCTTGCTATAGCTATACCAGGACTTACGCTTTGGACCTTAACAAGCCGTGACATGAGGGTTTTGTAGTTCAGCGCGGAGGTAATGACTAAACAAACTCTCCCGCACGGCATACAGGGTCTGGCCCAGTTCTTGAGCTTTCACTTTCAAGGATACCCACGCATGATAACAACATGCTAAGTGATTGCGCTGTGCCCGCGCCGCCC
>VGTJ01000019.1 GCA_016874775.1 Deltaproteobacteria bacterium | reverse complement strand
AGCGCTCAATATCAAACCCGGTAAGTTTCATGGCGATTGGAACTATACGCTTCTTCCTCGCTCTTAATCGGTAACTTAATTCTTGCCCATGCCTAACCAATGGCGCTAGTTTGAGTGGACCTTGAAAAAGGTCATGCGATGACTCCAAGCTGCAGGTTGCGACACCTTTGCAGGGAAGGGAGTACAGCGCATGACCACGGAAGATTTTATCAGCGAGTTGTTCTATCGGGGAGATGAAATGATGAGCGACGTCCCCAAGCATCCCTTGTCCCACTTGTGGCCGAGTGAACTTGTCACCGTAGGGATGCTGTTTGCGCTTAAAGGAGTGGGCACGCGGGCGTTTTATCGGTGGTTGACCCGAGATTGGCGCCGATTGTTTCCGGCTTTGCCCGAGCGAACCCGCTTGTTTCGCCTCTTGGCTGGGCACCGGAACTGGACCGACGAGTTTCTGGCGATGCCGTCGGTGTTGGGGGTGGTAGATAGCTATGGCGTCGAGTTGCTCCATCCGATGCGCGAAGGACGCAGTCACAAGCAAATCGGGCGGAAAGGGAAATCCAACCATCGCTGGATTGTCGGCGGCAATCTCTGTCTGTTGCTCAATCAATGGGGGGTGGTGGTCGGCTGGGATTGTGCGGGCGCGAATGCCGCCGATACCGCATTCCATCCATTGATTGCTACGTATGAAGAGGAGATGATCGTGCTCAGCGACTCGGCCTTCCATGCTAAAGAAGGAGATCCCCTTAATCTTAAACTATGTGATAGGGGCTTGTGGAATACGCGGATGCTGGTAGAAACCGTGCTCTCGATGCTTCATGGCGTCTGTCATCTGAAGAAAGTGGCCCATCGCACCTGGGCGGCGTTCCAAATGCGGCTGGCTTTTACCCTGGCCACCTTTAATCTTCCCGTCCAATGGCATGGTTTTCACCCCGATCAACACGGCTTTATCCATCTCTCGTTAGCTGAGTTTAGTTTGTGACCAACTAGCACCAATCGTTAGTAGAACGGCGCACACCGCCAAATACCGTGAACGTGGAAATCTCACCTGTTTCATTGGTCCCCTCCTTTTGCCTTTCTCCTCGATGAATGGGCAAACATCAGCTCAATCGAACCATTGAAGTCAAGACCCGAACGACCTCGCTGGACAAAAAAAGCCGGGCTGCCTCTGTGATCAACACGGTAATCACTTCCGGCAACCCGGCCAACTTCAGTACCTCTGTTTTCCCGCCACTACCTCTCTCCACCTCCCCTGCCGACTCCGGTGTCAGCGTAGTGGATGAAGTCCCGTCGGCTTGCCGTCCCCAAGTCACTCTGGGTTTGGCCTACTCACTGGGTGACTTTTGACACACAAAAAAAGGTGTCAAGGGTTTAGATAGAGAGAGAGCGCACAGTGTATAGCGGAAAGCAAAGAAAGGCGCATGCCTGCGAAGACCTGTACGCTCGTGGAGTGGCTGCAGATAATTCCTGCCCCGCGACGGCGGCGTGCGAATTGCAAACCGCGGCTGGTTGATGCCGTTCTACTGCGGTTTTGTGGGGTACTGGTGGGGTAAAACCGCTGATGGTAGGTGGGTCGACTGGCGTGCCAAGAGCAGGGACGGCAAACGCCGTGCTGCAGGTCGCAGACTCGCTCGGAATCGAGACACTGATCAGTCTCGTGGTCGCCCCCGTAGGGACAATCACAACAAGTCTGGCCGCCGTGGCCGAGGTTACCGTCGAAGGTCCCCGTATTCTGACTCAGCGTCGTGCTGTTGCCCGTGCCGACCAGTGTTACGCTCATTCCGACCGGGCCACCTTTTGGGTGTGACCTTCAAAATCGAAACGGCTCTGGCCGGTTGGCGGAGAATATCGAGCAGGTTGCCAACTGCCTCATACTGGTAGATTACGGTCTCACCACTCGTTTGGTCAACGACACCGATCAGCCGCCCGAGGTCATTGTAGACGTAGCGAACATCATCGGCATAAATTCACTTAGAGTGAAGAATGAATGAGGTGCGCTATGCAGGAGGACGGTCAAGAGGAAGAGCAAAGTTAGGTGCCGCAGCCAGCTTGCTGCTTGTACAGTCCTCCCAGTGGCACCCTAACTCCATGATTACCGATATTTCTTAGCAGATTTCATAAGTAACGAAGCAATCTAGGATCTCGCCGATTTTCCGTGAAGATTGCTTCGTCGCGGAACGTGTCCTAAGCGTCACGTAGTGCAGTCAAACGGCTCCTCGCAATGACTGCCATTCCCTAGTGTAACGCCATTGCCAACAAAGGATATATATGAAGAACAATTAGTTAGATCTTCTTCTTCGAAAAGTACCAATCTGTCTGATTGACTTCGCCCTTTTTGCCCATCTCTAATCGCTCACGCAACGCGGTCTCGTTGGCTGGTGGCGGAACGATGACTTCCTCACCGGGTTTCCAATTCACCGGCGTGGCGATACCGTGCTTGTCCGCAGCTTGCGCAGCGTCGATCGCACGTAACAGTTCTTGTGAGTTGCGGCCCATGCTCAGCGGATAGTAAATCAGGAATCGCACTTTCCCATTCGGATCAATCAAAAAGACCGCACGAATGGTTGCGGTATCGCTTGCCCCTGGATGGATCAAACCAAACAGCGCCGCGACCGCCATGTTCCGATCCGCAATCACGGGAAAAGGAATTTTCTGGCCAAAGTTCTTTTCAATATTCTGCTCCCAACCAAGGTGAGCGAAAATGCTGTCAACCGAGAGACCGATCAGTTGCACGTTGCGTTTCTCAAATTCCGGAGTCAGACGCGCAAATTCAATGAATTCAGTTGTACATACTGGGGTAAAATCGGCTGGATGCGAAAACAACATCACCCATTTCCCGGCTTTGGTATATTGCGACAGGGTAATTTCTCCGTGGGTGCTCACTGCCTTGAAGTCCGGCGCTGGGTCGCCGATACGCGGAATTGGTTGTCTCTCCTGTGTCTCCATACAGGGCTCTCCTTTCCTGAAACTCTGCAATTTTCTTTTAAATTGTCAGTACGGGTAAGATGTAAATCGCCTCTTATATAACCACTTGCCCTGAGTAGGGAAAGTAGGGTTTCTCCACTACCCGTCCACGACAGATCCGTTAAGGTATGGTACGTCTTGGCCGATCTTTTGGGACAGGTGGGATCAGTTCTCGACCAGGAGGATGTTGTTCATGGAGTTGACTATGTCATCGCTCCCCGTCCGTATTCAGCGTTTATACGAACTTGCCCATAACTTATGGTGGAGTTGGCATAAGGAAGCCGATGCCCTTTTTGCTACTATCGACCCGACGCTCTGGGCGATCACGCAACATAATCCGGTAAAATTATTGCGTGAAGTGAAACCTGAGCGGCTGACAGTCCTCGCCCAGGATCCAGCGTTCTTGCGTCGTTATGATGCAGTGATGGTCGCGTTTGATGCCGACATCACTAATCGTGACATCTGGGTCGCACGCTCCGCGACCCCGTTACTCAACACGACGGTCGCCTACTTCTCGGCTGAATTTGGGATCCATAATTCATTGCCTATCTATGGCGGCGGGCTTGGCATCTTGGCAGGAGATCATTGTAAAGAAGCCAGTGACCTCGGCCTTCCCTTTGTCGGGGTCGGGTTCATGTACCCATTGGGCTATTTTCATCAGCGCCTTTCCGTTGATGGACGTCAAGAAGCGGTGTACGAACATCTCGATCGGGCGGAAGCACCTCTCGTTGAAGCACGTACTCCTGACGGGCAGCGCTGTTTAGTCGCGGTCCCGATCGGTGACCGACAGATTTACGTCACCGTCTGGCACGTCAAAGTCGGACGCTCAGTATTGTATTTGATGGATACGGATGTTGAAGAGAACGCCCCATGGGATCGCGAACTCTCCGCACGTTTGTATGGTGGTGACCAAGAAACCCGTGTACTCCAAGAAATCGTCTTAGGCATGGGTGGCATCCGGGTCCTTCGTGCCCTCGGCATCACCCCCAGCGTCTGGCATCTCAACGAAGGCCATGCCGCTTTCGTGACGATCGAACGCGTGAGAGAACTCGTCGCCAGTGGCAAAACTTTTGACGAGGCAGTGGCCGAAGTCCGACGTACCACAGTTTTTACCACTCATACCCCGGTCCCTGCCGGCCACGATGCCTTTCCGTTCCACCTGGTCGAGAAATATTTGTCCAATTATTGGGATCAGATCGGTTTGGATCGAGACCGCTTTCTCGCCCTCGGTGCGCATCGTGAACCATGGGGGGAAGTCTTTCATATGACCGTGTTGGCATTAGGCATGGCCGGCAAGTGCAACGGCGTGAGTAAAACTCATGGTGAGGTATCACGCCGGATGTGGCAGCGACTGTGGCCAGACACGCCAGTCGAGCGCGTTCCGATCTCATCCATTACCAACGGTGTCCATACACCCACATGGCTCGCCCCCGAACTTGATCGTTTGTATGATAAATATCTGGGGCCCGACTGGATCAAGCGTCACGATTCACCTGCCCTGTGGTTGCGGGTTCACGAGATTCCAGATGGAGAGTTATGGTGGACACGGCTGCGGTTGAAATACAAACTCATGCATTTCGTGCGTGAACAAGCCCGCGCGTTATGGCGTGAAGAACATCGAGACCCTGTACAGGTCCTGGCCAGTGGAGCACTCCTCGACCCAGAAGCGTTGACGATTGGCTTTGCGCGTCGTTTTGCGACCTACAAACGAGCGACCCTCCTGTTGCAAGATTTGGCGCGATTACAAACGATTCTTCAAGATCGTTGGAAGCCTGTGCAGATTGTCTTCGCCGGGAAAGCACATCCTGCTGATGAGCCAGGAAAACACTTGATCCATCAAGTCTACGCACTCGCCAAAGAGTACGGTCTCGGTGGGCAGATTGCTTTTGTTGAAGACTATGACATTCGCGTAGCGAAGTTTCTTGTGCAAGGCGTCGATGTCTGGCTCAACAACCCAGTTCCGCCATTGGAAGCGAGTGGCACGAGCGGACAAAAAGCGTCCCTCAACGGAGTTCCCAATCTGAGCATTGCTGATGGGTGGTGGTGTGAAGCGTATAACGGCGGTAACGGCTGGACGATTGGGCCGACAAACCCTCTGGCTGAGATTGAGAACCGAGACACTCATGATGCAAGCGCATTGTATCAGTTGCTTGAAAGCGAAATCGTGCCGTTGTTCTATCAGCGCGACTCAGACGGAGTGCCGCGGGGTTGGGTACGTGTGGTCAAGGAAGCGATCGCTTCCGTTGCACCGCTATTTTCTGCGCGGCGTATGGTGAAAGAATATATTGAGCGATTTTATCTCCCCGCCGCAGGTGACCCTCCGAAGATTGCGATGACGGTCAACGGGAACGAACATTCAGCTGCACATGAAATTGATTGATCTGAGCTACGATTTTTTCTTGAATAACGCTTCAAGTCGTGCACGCGCATCCGCAGCCGGCGTTGGGCGTTGTCCTTGGTGGTCGCTGGGGGCAAAGAAGTCACAAAAATTGCCGGCTTCTTTGTCTACAACCGGCTCAGCTTGCGGCTCACGACAGGCGCTGGCGTAACTTGTGTCATAGAACATGCAGTTCCGGCAGCAACGGAGATTCGCACCGCACTTGATGCATGTTTCACCGCGCCCAATGCGGTCCTTGGTGTTCACCTCTTGTTGACAGTGATAGCAGTGCATCATGCGCCTCCTGACGTATCGCATGTCATCGTGGTAGCGGCATGTTGCCATACAACCCGACAGCACACACACGTCGGTTGTGAAGAGGCTGGCAGGAGCATCGCTTTTCCTTTTGCGATGGCTTTTCTTGCCTGAGTCCTCTTGGTATCATGCCGAGACGGTTACCCAATCATGACTACCACAGAGTTGCACCTTTTGCTTGATCGCTTTGCCACATTCTTGCGAGTGGAAAAAAGCATGTCGCCTCATACCTTACGAAATTACATGAGCGACTTAGCCCAATTCTTCGCTTTTGTCGAACAACCGCACGAACGAGCCGAGCGACGACAGGTGGTCGTCTCCCAGATCGATCACCATTTGATTCATGCGTATCTCTCTCTCCTCCACCGCCGGAATAAGAAGAGTTCAATCGCCCGTAAACTCTCAACCTTAAAAAGTTTCTTTCGCCTCCTGTTACGCGAAGGAGAAATTGAGCGGGACCCGACCGTCCTCATCTCCTCACCTAAGCAAGATCAACCGCTGCCGACCCATCTTGTTGTCGATGACATGTTTCGCCTTCTTGAAACACCGGCGCATGACACGCCAGCCGGGCTGCGTGATCGCGCGATGCTGGAAGTGCTCTACTCATGCGGCTTGCGTGTGAGCGAACTGATCGGGCTGAACTGGGGCGATATCGATGGGAACGTCGAAGTCGTCCGTGTGAAAGGAAAAGGCAATAAAGAGCGGATCGTGCCTATTGGTCGGAAAGCACTTGATGCGCTTGAGCAGTATCGCATACAAATCCCCGAATTAGTTGCACCGAAGCGGCGAAATCGCTTACCCTCGGCAACTTCACTGGCAACATCACCGGTATTTTTGAATACCAGAGGAAGTCGACTGACAACGCGCAGTGTTGGCCGCTTTGTCAACGCCTACGCGCGAGCGTGTGGGATCGCTCTCAAAACTAGTCCACATGCGTTGCGCCATACCTTTGCCACGCATCTGCTTGATGCCGGCGCAGATCTCCGAGCGATTCAGGAACTTTTGGGCCATTCGAGCTTATCAACGACACAGAAATACACGCATGTGAATCTTGATCATTTGATGCATGTGTACGATAAAGCTCACCCACGCGCGTGACGAATGCAAAAAATTAAAAATTCAAAATTAGGAATGATGAACAAAATACATCTCACAGCTGAAGATTATTGGAGTCCACCATTTTGCATTTTGCATTTTGCATTCAGGGTCGGAGGTTCTCATGGAAGGGCTAGTCATGCACGGCACGACCATCCTCTGTCTACGCCATAAAGGGAAAGTCGTTATGGCAGGTGACGGACAGGTGAGCCTGGGCAATACTGTCGTTAAACATACAGCCAAGAAATTACGCCGTTTGGCCCAAGGACGTGTCCTTGCCGGCTTTGCCGGGAGTACCGCTGACGGACTGACCCTCTGTGAGAAGCTTGAGAAAAAACTCGATGAGTACAATAACAACCTTCGTCGTGCTGCAGTTGAACTGGCACGTGACTGGCGGGCGGACCGGGTGCTGCGTCGACTCGAAGCACTGATGGCGGTCGCGGATCGAGACTCGCTCCTGTTGCTTTCCGGTAATGGCGATGTCATAGAGCCTGACGATGGTCTTGTCGCAATTGGCTCAGGAGGAAATTTCGCCCTGGCTGCTGCTCGCGTTTTGATGAAACATTCAGATTTGGACGCGCGCACGATCGCACAAGAAGCATTACGTACGGCAGCAGACATTTGCGTATTTACCAACGACCAAATTGTGATCGAGGAGATCTAACGTGCCCAACACTGCAGAACGGGAACTTGTCCTGACTGAAGAAACGCGCTTGCATGTGATGACGCCAAGAGAGATCGTCTCCGAACTCGACCGCTACATTATTGGCCAGCAGAAAGCCAAACGTGCCGTTGCCATTGCCCTCCGCAATCGCTGGCGGCGTCAACAAGTTCCTGAAGATCTGCGTGACGACATCGTTCCGAAAAACATTCTGATGATTGGTCCAACCGGCGTTGGAAAAACAGAGATTGCTCGGCGCCTGGCTCGTCTCGCCCAGGCCCCGTTTATCAAAGTGGAAGCCTCTAAATTTACTGAGGTTGGTTACGTTGGTCGCGATGTCGAGTCGATGATTCGTGACCTCACCGAACTCTCGGTCAACATGGTGCGGCAGGAAGCGAAGGAGCGGATCCAAGTCAAGGCGAGGGACCTCGCCGAAGAACGGTTACTCGATTTACTGCTCCCGCCCACCACGCGAACTGGGTTCAGTGCTGAGAGTGAACTCGCCACTGGCCAAGGGACACGAGAGAAGATGCGCCGCATGCTCAATGCTGGCAAACTCGATGATCGAGAAGTCGAAATCGAAATCACACGACCTGCAGCACCATTCGTTGAAGTGATGGCGCCACAAGGCATGGAAGAAATGGAGCAACACCTAAAAGAGATGTTCTCCAACATGATGCCGAAGAAGAGCAAAAAGCAGCGCATGAAAGTGCCCGAGGCGCTAGAGATTCTCACCCAAGAAGAAGCCGATAAACTCGTCGATGCCGATGCGGTTGTCCGTGAGGCAGTAGGTCGGGTTGAACAGAGTGGGATTGTGTTTATCGACGAGATTGACAAGATCGCGAGCCGTGATGGGGCACACGGTCCAGATGTATCTCGACAAGGGGTGCAACGCGACCTCTTGCCGCTAGTAGAAGGGTCCACGGTCAACACCAAATATGGGATGATACGAACAGATCACATTCTGTTTATTGCTTCCGGAGCCTTTCACATTGCCAAACCATCGGATCTGATTCCCGAGTTTCAGGGACGTTTTCCCATTCGTGTTGAGTTGTCACCACTCACGCAAGAGGATTTTGTCCGCATCCTCAAGGAACCCAAGAATGCGTTGCTTGCCCAATATGAAGCCCTCTTGGCAACAGAAAAGGTGAAGCTGGCGTTTCTGCCAGAAGCGGCGGAAGAAATTGCGCGGATCGCTGCCACCGTCAACGAGCGGACGGAAAATATCGGCGCCCGACGGCTACATACCGTTGTCGAACGCTTACTGGAAGAGCTTTCTTTTGACGGTCCGGAACTCGGCGGACGGAAAGTGACAATCGACGCACAGTATGTGAAAGACAAACTTGACGCGATTGTCAAAGATGAAGATCTCGCGCGCTATATTCTCTAGAAGCTCCAATCTCGGAGAATTCGTTCACGCAAACGTTCGATCTCGCCTTTCTTCTGTGTATCGAGTTGAGATTGCGAGTCGAGGACTTGCTCGTTGGTACGAAGGAGGCGCCCCGCCAAGAGCTTGAGGAGCGCGGTGGTAAACTTGTACGCCCCTGTCGAGTTTTGCTGAACTTGCAGAGTCAAGGCTCTACCATCAAGCCGAATCACAGCAGTGTCTTGTTTCGCTTGGACAGTCGCAGTGTATGAAGCTCCGGTAATCCACGACAGTTCACCAAGGAGCGTGCCATCACCGAGCAGAGTAATGACACGGGGAGTGCCCTCTTTGTCTTTCTTGCTCACTTCTACTTGGCCACGCACGACAAAATAGAGTGCGCCTCCAGGTTCGCCTTCTCGACAAATGAAGGCTCCGGCGGCAAGCTCTTGTTCTCTGGCCGTCGCCAATAGGTCGCGCAACTCAGCGTTGGTAAAATCCTGAAGAAGCGGAAATTGTTGTAGTCCCTGAAAGTCCATGACCCTTGTCTCCCCTCCATTGATACCGTTCAGGCTTCGATCCTTCGCCCTGGCTCAGGACTCAGCGCGAACGACAGTCGAGCTGCGTGCGAAATTTTTACTGTTGCCCTGAGCGTGCCGACGGGCTCGCTACTGAATGCCACGCATGACCGTCGCCTTGGCTACGCGTCCTAAGGCTAATACATAGGCAGCAGTTCGTTGTGGCACGTTGTGATTCTTCGCGAGTTGACTCACATCTTGATAGGCTCTGGTCATCAACGAGCGCAGTTCACCGTTGATACGTTCAATATCCCAGTGAAACTGTTGGATATTTTGCACCCATTCAAAATAGGACACAGTCACACCACCGGCATTGGCAAGGATGTCTGGCACCACTGGAATCTGGCGACGAGCAAGAATGGCATCCCCTTCCGGTGTGGTAGGCGCATTCGCCGCCTCAATAACGACACCAGCGGGAAGTGCGGCTGCACGGTCGGCCGTCAGAACCCCACCGAGTGCTGCTGGTATGAAGACATCACAAGGGGTGGTAAATACTGCATCTCCACTGATCGCTTCTGCTCCCGGAAATCCCGTAATACTTCCCTTGTTCGATTTGGCGTAATCAAACAACGCTGGAATCGGTAGTCCTTCAGTACGCCGCAAACCGCCAGAGACATCACTCACCGCAATCACTTTAGCCCCAGCCTGATGAAGAAGAAGCGCAGCAAACGACCCCACATTGCCAAATCCCTGAATAACAACCCGTGCACCTTGCAGCGGACGTCCAAGCTCTGCCATGAGATCAGCCGTAACAAACGCGACCCCTCGTCCGGTCGCTTCCTCACGCCCCACTGATCCATGCAAATCGATCGGTTTCCCTGTGACAACAGCTGGCGAGAATCCGTAGAAGCGCGAGTATTCATCCATCACCCACGCCATCGTTTGCGCGTTCGTATTCACATCCGGTGCGGGAATATCGACGTTAGGACCAATAATCTCGCGAATGTTGGCGATAAATTTTCGTGTTACCCGTTCGAGCTCACGTTGAGTCAGCTTTGCTGGATCACAGTTAATTCCGCCTTTCGCTCCACCATAGGGGATGTTCACGACTGCGGTCTTCCACGTCATCAGAGACGCAAGTGCAGTCACATCCTCAGCGTCGACAGTCGGATGATAGCGCAGCCCACCCTTCATTGGTCCGCGCGCATCGTTGTGTTGAATGCGATATCCAGAGAATGTCGCCACCTGGCCGTTGTCGAGTTCGATCGCGATCTCAACCTTGACCTCACGATTCGGATTGAGCAACAGTTGTTCAATCCGTTCGCCGAGATCTAGTATTTTCGCAGCGCGGCGGATGTTTTCATTGACCATTGCCAGCTGGCTCATAGGTCTTCATTCCTTCTCATCTTGACTCTCCTGGACAATGCGTTGTAGTCCGTATGTCTCCAACAGTTTATTCATGTTGGTGGTCTTAATGTCCATCCCCGCCCCCGACAAAGGCAGGAGAAGAATCTTTTTCCCAGCCAGGGCTTCCGCGATCTTCAGCTTTACCATCACCTCACCACCACTGCCAGCCAAGGCTTTATTCATTTCCGTGATACCTTTCGCCTGGGCAATCCCTTCTGCTTCGATCGCTTCAGCGATCCGTTGTTGTTGTTGATAATAGGCATCAGCTTCGATCTGCGCCTGGCGGAAGCGACCATCTGCTTCAGCCACCATCTTGTTTACTTCGCCCTTCGCTTCTTCCAACTTCTTTAGGTATTCTTCCTCAGCGGCTTTGGCGGCAGACTTATTCTGCTCAGCGACTTGGTCAGCAACCTCCCGGGCTTCAACCGCATCCTGATAGGCTTCGTTAAAGCGATAATCCTTAGTAGATATGCGCTCAACAATCACTCCATAGGGTTGCAGGATTTCGTTGAGCATCGCTTTCACCTGCTCACTCTTTTCGTTGCGTTTTTCAGCAACATAGAATTGTTCGGTGGTTAACTCACCAAAGATGTCCCGTGTCCGACTTCGCGCCACAGTACGAATCACGTTATCCTTTAATTCAGCATCGCTGCCAGCGACAAACTGCAAGATATGTGGCGCCTTCTGCGGATCGATACGATAAGAAATAATCGCATCCAAACTAATGTCGTTGCCATCGATCGTCTTGAACAGCAGATCATCTCGACGGGCACGGTCACCCCGGCTCCCAGACATTGTCATCTCAATGTTCTGTAGTCGCGTATCGAAGGTATGCCAGTCATTGAGGATGGGGGAAAAGAAGTACGTTCCTCCAGGTTCACGTGGCTCTTCCATAACCCCACGTTTGTAGACGGGGTGCCATTTGATCGTACGGACTCCGACTTCGGTCGGGCCCGTTGTATGGGGATAGGGAAAGAAAACAATCAGCGAGAGGAGCACAACAAAGACGACGAGAATTTTGCTGAGGGTATTCATGGTCTGGCTCCTCTCATTTCTTCACTTCAAGCAGCTTGAGCGTCTGGTCGAGGTTCAATGGGTTCACACCATTCGCACCATCACTCGGCAGTATCACGACATCCAACCCTTTATAGACTTCCGCCATCTTGAGGCCGACCATACGGTCGGACCCTGCCCCCTGAAGGGCGTCATTACGGAGTTGTGTTTTTTTCGCTTCTGCAATCTGCACTAGCAAGTCAGCTTCAGCCTTTTTCTTGCGCACGTAAAGGTCGCGTTCAGCTTCTTTCGCCGTAATGTACGCGCGTCCTTCTTGTAGTTTAATATCTACAGTCGCTTGTCCTTCTTGGGTCACCTTTTTCAAGTTTGCGGCTTCAGTGGCAGCACGCCCTTCGGCTTGGTTCTTGAACACCAATTGATCTTTGAGCTTTCTCTCTTCGATATTTTTCTGGATTTCTTTTGTGTAACGAAAATAGCGAACCAGCACATGTTCGACCTGGAGTCCGTAATCGGCTAACTCTCTATTGAGCATGCCTTTCGCTAACTCTGCCTTGGCAACTCGTAACGGGCTGTTATAGAATTCTTCGGTCGCCAGCTCACCAAAAGTTTGTTTCAAGACAGGCTCCGCCTTTGGTACGATACCACCTGTTTCAAACGCCAGGCCTGGACCGAGCTTGGTAAATACTCTGTAAGGGTCGATAATTTTGTAGAGGATACTGGCGTCAACATCGACAAAGAACCCATCAGAGGTTTGAATACGTGCGGCTTGGGTGACACTCGCCTCTCGGGCCGCTTCCTCGCGGGCTCCTGTTAAATCGAAGACACGCAGGTCTTTCGGAAAGAGATACATCGCCTCACAACCGAACGGCTTGATCACCAAATGAAAGCCACTGTCGTAGACTTTCTCGTGCACGCCCTTCTTGATCAGTCCTGGAATAATTGGAATGCGAACGACCTTGATCCCATATTCATTCGGTCCGACGTAGGTAAAACACAAGAACCCGAGAATTTTCAGGCCAATCATGACGGCAAGAAATGGGCCGAGGATCTTGCGGAAAAGTCCACCTTGCAGGAACTGCCCTACTGCAGAGTCCCGCCCCAGTTGGTTGCGGAATTGTTCTAGATCAATGACGCGATCCGAGTCGTCATCAGAAGAGCCCCGTCGAGCCATAGCAATCCCCCTTTCTCAAGCAAACGAGCGCTTATCTTATCACAAAAAGACAAGTGTCTTGAAAATAAAGATAACGTGCAGTGACGAATCTCTGACACCTCCCCACAGTCACAGTGAAAATAGCCATTACCCCCACTCCCATCAGCACGACAACGTGTCTTGGGGCGTCACTCCGAGTCCTGCCAGGCGCGACTCGAAGCTCGGCTAGCAACTCCAGCGAGAGCATGTTGTCTACTTCTGTCCGGCTGGGGGTCGCTGTCGCAGGCCTAAAGCCTCTCTCAACCGTCAGATACTGGTGCTCTGCGGTTCTCCATTTTCCAGCCGTGTCAGAAAAATATCACAAAAAGCTTCTTCTCTGTGCCGTTTTGCCTCGATTCTTATTTTTTATGACAGATCGTTAAAATTTTAACGGCAAAGCTGACAATTGTTATCGAAACTTGACAGCTTCGTGCAGGCCTCAGTTTTCACAAATCGATCATTTTCCTTAATAATCAAATAGTTACGAAAGATTCGTTATTGACGCCAATTTTGGCATCACAATTGCTTCGTATCTTTAGCAATTGTGGAGGCGTTCAACATGAAACAGACACAGACCAAGACACAGAAACAAGTTACCCTTTTTGATCTTATTCAAAGCGTCAGCCAATGCACTGAGAAAGACGACGAAGTCGTAGCAACAGTGGCGCATCTTATCAATAGTGGTAAGGTACGGCTTCCTAGCAACGCGTCACGAGTGAAGGTCTCCTGGGCATCGCCCTTGGATGTCTTCCCCACCTGGGCACGACCGAAGCTTCCGCCAAGCCCACCTCAGCCAGCATTAGCAGCGTAAACTCAAGAATAACAACGTGTTTCCCTGGCTATGACCAGGTGGATGTTCCTCCTCCTTTCACCCACCTGGCCATAGCCCCTCCCTCGGTTAAGGTTCCAGGCAGCAGGTATTCAGCCTGCATTTCTATCGACACGCTTTTCGTCTCGCGTCCGTTAGTGCTTCTCTGCTCTTCGGAGTGTAAGCTCAACGCACTCTGGTCGCGCCCCTAAGCGCACCCGCCAGGTATAGCCAATCCCTCGACTGACAAAGACCCACCCATTGCCGCGCGCCGTGAGTCCTCCCCAGTAGCGTCGATCAGTCGTCATTGTCAGCAGTGGACGAAACGGTGGAATCCGCACTTGCCCGCCGTGCGTATGTCCGCACAACACCAGGTCAGTATTCGGCTCGGGAAAAAACTGCACAGCATCTGGGTTGTGACATAAAACGATCCGGGGAGTTCTTACGGAATCTTCGTGTAGTAACGAAACCGACGCATCTCCACTCCACAACTCATCGACCCCATATATCCCCAAACGACTCCGACCAGCGACGATTTCGACTTCGTCATTCCGCAGGACCGTAATACCTGCGCGCTCCAGAGCAGCAATGACAACCTCCTCGACTCCAGGAACACCGGCATCTCCGGGATAATTCACCGCGTAATCGTGGTTACCCAGAACGGCGAACACTCCATGTGGAGCGTGCAAGTTTTGCAAAATGTGGGGAAGTTCCGCAGCCTCCTCTGGTCGGCTATGAACGAAATCGCCGGTGAGAACAATCATATCCGGAGCAAGCTGCTGCACGGTCGAGACCACCTTCCGAAAAAACCACATGGGCACTTCAGATCCCACGTGTAAGTCGCTGAGATGAACGATCCGGAAACCATCGAGTCCAAGAGGCAGGGTTGGCAACGGCACCGGCAGTCGTTTCACTCGAAGCCAGGTTGGCTCAACAAATTGTGCATAAGCGCCAACTCCTGGAAGTCCGACAAGCAAGAGAGCTGAGAGCATTCGATGGACAAGAGGGGATCGGGCAGCGGCAGCAGAAATTTCATGAATACGAGAACGTAGCGGTGACGCCGGTGGCACATTCACGATCCGAAGTGGCTCTGTCAAGGCATTATATCTGTGTTGCTGTGCGGTGTTTTTCATGAGTGGTATTTTTTGCGTAGGCTCTCAAGTCTAGATCGGTCGCGGAGGAGGATTCTTTGCTTTCTGGCTGGGTAGCGATCAACAAGAACAGGGGAACCCGCTTCGAGTACGTAATAGCGAATCTTTTTTGATGATAGCGTTTCCGAATCTGAGCGCCATATCATTCTGAGCCGCGGAGCGGCGAAGAATCTCTCTGAGAGACCCTTCGCTCCGCTCAGGGTGACACACAAACGCTCCTATCTTTCGAAAGCTGGTATAACATATTGCACCAATCCACGCTTCTTTTTTCTTTGTGTCATCTTTCCTTGCTCTTCTGGTGTCTCCCTCTGGCAAGGTACGCTGCCGTACCATATGGTAACGGTCTATCTGCGTAAGCTGAAAAATTGTAAGGAGCGCGCTCATGGCTATCGTTACTGGAGAAATATCACGGCTCGTCTCAGTTGCTGTTGCCCCTGAATCATACGCCGCCCGTCGTGACACGGTTGTTAAACAGATGAGCCCATTAAGTGTGGCAATTTTTCCAGCAGCCCTCTCCTCTATTCGGTCCCATGATACCGAGTACCGTTATCGTCAGGATAATGATTTCTTTTATCTGACTGGCTTCCCTGAGCCCGAAGCTCTGTGTTTACTCTCTCCGCAACACGAAACCGAGCGCTTCATCCTCTTCGTTCGTCCGCGCGATCAAGAGAAAGAGACCTGGACGGGGAAACGCTTTGGGGTCGAAGGCGCGAAAGAGCACTTTGGCGTCGACGCAGCCTATACGATCGATAAGATTGACGAGATCTTGCCGCAACACCTGCTGCAAGCCGAGAATGTGTATTATGCCTTTGGGCGTGACGATCAGCTCAATGACAAGATTGTCACGTTGATGAATCAAAGCCGTATGCAGCGTCAGCGCAGTGGCCGTGGTCCTGTTTCAGTGATTGACCCAGGAACCATTCTCCATGAAATGCGGCTGTTCAAATCGCCAAGTGAATTGACACTGATGCAACAAGCAGTATCGGTCTCTACTTCTGCTCACCACGCTGCCCTTACGCAGACTCGCCCTGGAATGTACGAATATGAAATCGAAGCGCTCCTAGAGTTTCAATTCCGCCGCTTAGGCGCAGTTGGTCCTGCCTACTCGTCAATCGTTGCTTCAGGAGCGAATGCTACGATTTTGCACTACATCACCAACGAAAAGCAGATGCGGGATGGAGAGCTGTTATTGATTGATGCTGCGGCTGAGTATGCCAATTACTGCTCAGACGTCACTCGTACCTTTCCAGTCGGCAGGCAGTTCACTGCTCCACAACGTGACATCTACGACCTTGTCCTGACTGCTCAGAAAGAAGCGATTGCCATGATCAAACCAGGAGTGAAGTTTGACGACGTGCACGCACGGGCAACGGAAATTTTAGTCGATGGGTTACGGAAGTTTGGCCTTTTGAGTGGTGACACCAAGGAGATCATTGAAAAAGGCGACCACCGCAAGTTCTATATGCATCGCACCAGTCACTGGCTTGGCATGGACGTGCATGATGTTGGCAAGTATAAGATTGGCGAAGATTCTCGCATTCTTCAGCCAGGAATGGTTCTCACTGTTGAGCCAGGAATCTACATTGCCGAAGATGCCGAAGGAATTGACGACCGTTATCGTGGGATTGGCGTCCGTATTGAAGATGACATCCTGGTAACCACCTCCGACCATGACATCTTGACGAAGGACATCCCAAAAGAAGTCAGCGATCTCGAAGCCTTGCGAAAGGGAGCACAATGAAAAGGAGCTACCGTTGGAGTGGTGGGATACTAGGTGTTGTTCTTCTGGTAAGTGGCGGCTGTACAGTGCAACAACAGCAGGAAGTTCTTGCTGGTGTGGGTACCATGATTCCTGGCAGTAAAAACTCGTTGGTATATCCAGAGTCTCCCAACACTCCACCGCAAAGCAGCGGCTCCCCCTCAGCTACACCGACGTCTGCGAGTTCGACACAAACGGCAGCAGCCTCTCCCCCTCCAGCTCCTCCGCCAGCGCCACGGAATGACCTTGGGCAAACCGACGCACAGTTAGTGTTGCAAACTATGCAACGCGCAATGAAAGACAATCCAACGCCGTTCATCGAATGTTTGGACAACACACCGTGCCGAAGTGCATTCACCACCCATCTTATTCGCTTACAAAAGCTCGCTGGCGGTACGCTTGAATTACCTCCAGTGTATGATCGCTATGATCTACAACGGGGGAAAGAATGAAAAGGGATCTGAGCTTTGGGCTCTCGGCTCTAGAAAGGAAAGAGTGAGGATTTTTATGTGTGTCTCAGGGCCTAACGATCCTTTTTCTCTAGAGCCCAAATTCTAAAGCCTAGAGCCGTGTTCTTCCTTTCAGCCTTATGAAGGCTTATTCGCATGTTTCTGCAAATACTCCAAGATTGTCTGTTTCTCTTCTGCCTTGAGCGGCGGTACCCGACCACGGAGCATTTCCTGCTCCATCCTGGGAATCATATACCCCCACATCTCGGCAGTGAGCAGTTGGGGAGAATAGAGTCGGTGGCATGCTGAGCACCGTTGCCGATAAAGTTGCGCAGCTGGAGATTCAGGTTCCGGTAATGAAGCCTCGCACCCGCTGAGCAGGACTATCGTCAGCACCCCGACCATCCACCACGCCCTCCGCATCTCCTCCCCCTTCTCTCAATCTTCTCACTTCATGTTAGCGAACGAAGAAATCTTCCCGACACACCGCTTCCTGTCCGGGGATGTCTTCGATCATAACCTCAATCGTTTGAATGCTGGAACCTCGCACGTCCCGGAGTCGCTCTCGTATACGAGCAAGCAAATACTGGGCAATTTCTTCCGAAGAAGAGTGCACGACCGGCAGAAAGTACACATCACCACGAGGGAAGACGAAATAGGCCCCATCTTCACAATGGACAGCAACCTGCGCAGCGCTTTCTTCGATGACAAGGCAGTCGCTTTGTTGTGGAAGCAACGTACGAAAATGCAGTCGTGCGACCTCCTCTTCTGCGATCTTCTTGAGCGCGAGAAAGTCCACAACGTATCCATCGGGGCCAACTGGACCACTCACCGTCACTCGCGCTTGATATGTATGTCCATGTAAAGGTTCGCGAAAACCACGAAATGCGATAAAATGAGCTGCCGTAAAGCGCAAATGCTCCTGGCCAATCGCAACCGAGAAAAATGCCATAGCTCCCCCTTGGTGAGACGAGTGAGACTCTTTATCTGCCATAGCTATCGCCCGACACCTCTCAAGTTTTAGTCCTGCTCTTCTGTCACCCCAGACTCCAGAAAAGCGTGAAGTCCACTACGTGTGAATCGTTCCTCGGGATCTCCAAACAGCTGTTGGTATTCTATCTGAGATAAATTTGTCACTGCAACAAATCGTTCACATTCTTCCAGTATCTCCACAGCTAAACGTTCGCGCAGTAGTAACGCTAGAGACGGCTCTTCATCTACGGCCACAAGCAGATCCCGCACGTTGACTCCATGCACGCCACCCAGCAAGCACGACAAAAAGTAGGACAACTGATCATCGTTCGGCTTTTTCTTCCAGGTCTGAAGAAGATTCATCACTCCTTGCATACCGGTCTGTTGTCGGATGGAAATAACATCGGCAGAACCCGTCCCTTCACTTCCTGGGGCAAGAAAGATGAGTCCATACCTTCCGTTAGCAAGACGAACCGGATGAGGAATGTAATGTGGGGATGTGTAATTGGTGAGCGCAAAGAGCTTGCGACGATACAGCACTGGGTCGTGCCCAGCGTCGGCTTGTAATTCCCACAACCACTCCGCTACTGACCGTTGTCGCGTTGCTGCTATCTCGGCTAATTGTTGCATCGCTTCGGGACGGTATCCTTCTCGTTTCACCAGTCGTAAGAAATCTTCAAGAGCAACAGTCAGTGCCAACGTTTCGACTTCACCGTTTGGTGGGATCGTTAGAGGTACCCGCCAACCTGCCAGTGGAAATTGCTGCGTTTCAATGTCAGTAGCAAACCGATCACCATAGCGCGACAGCTTCGCAAAGCCGCGCCGACAGTGTCTCAGTGCAACGATACAAGCGTCTTTCACTTGCAGTGCACCTGAAAACGCGAGGCCACGCCCACTCATGAGTGAGCCGTGGCCAAGCACGGTAACGTCGCTTTTAGTTTCTCGTTCCAACTTTTCAGTGTCTAGTTTGCGGAAAAGTGGGGAAGAATGGATTTCCCATAGAGTTCGATCTGCGGAAGAATATCTTCTTGTGGACAGGAGGGTCGCAGCACGAACTTCACACATCCAGCTTCAACAAAGCGATGCAGTTTTTCCACACATTCTTGCGCGGGGCCGACGATGCAGCGTTCGGCCACCGCCTCAGGCTCCATATTTAAGCCACGAAGGAACGGGGCAACTTTTTGCCATGCCCGCTCACGGTTTTCGTCGATATGAGTCAGTAACAACACGCCAGCTTCGCGCGGATTGACTTTACGACCAGCCTCTTCACCAAAGGCGATAAGCTTATCCATATCGGCTTTGAATTCTGCGGGTGTCGTCAAAGCCGGGAACCAGCCATCACCAAGTCGCACGACGCGTTTGAGGATGGCGTCGCTTTTGCCACCGATCCAAATATCGAGCGAGCCTTTACGCGGCTTGGGTTCAATGTTGACGTTCTCAAACTGATAAAACTTGCCGTGATGGGTCACATTCTGTTCAGTCCACAATTTGCGAAGGATCTCGATCCCCTCATCTAAACGTTTTCCGCGATCTTGCGTGGGAACCCCACAGGCTTCCAGATCACGAAGATCGCTGCCTGACCCAACTGCCATCACCATACGGCCATTCGACAGATAATCAAGCGTTGCATAAGTCTTCGCTACCTGCACGGGATTACGCGCTGGCAGGGTTAGCACACTCGGTCCCATTTTCACGCGTTTCGTACGTGCAGCGATCATGGCAAAGAGGCAGGTGATATCAAGCGTCGGGTTACGTGTCACAATGTGATCAGACAACCAAAGCGAATCGAGACCAACTGCCTCGGCCTGTTCTGCACTCCGACAGATCAGTTCGGGTTCAGGCAACCCGTATTTCCATTGACCGAAACCAATACCGATTTTGACGCCGCTCATTGCTACCTCCTCTTTCTGCTGTGGCCCAAGACGTACTGCCTTTCCCTTTGGGGCTAGAGACTAGGGGCTTGGGACTGGTAAGACAAAGAAACAAATCATCGACCTATCCTACTTTGGACCAGAAACGAGAACCTTCTTCTTCAAGCCCCAAATCCCAAGCCCCTAGCCCCCTATTGCATCGGCGAACACGTCGCTGGAAGCAGAATCTTGTTACTCATCTTTACCAGAAACTCCGCGGTCGGCGGTGGCCACGATGGCAGTTTCATCGACTCAGCGCGAATGCGATCGCGCTCGCCAAAACTCGGATATGCCCACAGATGCACGAACTTGTTGAGTTCACCTAGCTCACTGTGCCAACAGGCAGCCAGCGGCGAAAGTTTGGTGCGGTCGCCAATCGACTTCTCCCACCGTTTTAACACTTCTGGCATTGCGCCTGCCTTATAGATATAGGAACGCATTTCGTAGATCGGGCCGAGCTTGCGGTTGCCAAGCGGCTCCATGAATGCGGTCGGCAGGAAAATCTCGGATTCCATCTCCTCAATAAACTCACCGATTTTCGGTGGCCAATTGGGATCTTTCATCGCCTGTCCGCGCAGTTCCATGCGCTGATCGAGCGATTCGTATGGCCATACATGCACAATCTGATTGAGCGGACCTAACTCTGTGTGCCACAACGCGCCGAGCTTCGAATACTTTTCTCGATGCGGCAAGACCTCGGCAAAGCGTTTTTCGACTTCAGGAATTGATCCCGGTTTCAGTCTATAGGTGCGTACTTCGTAGATCATAAGGACCTCCGTGTTACGTGTTACGTGTTACGTGTTAGGTAACGAGTACAGAGGGCGGGATGAAGCTCTCTGCCTCCTGCCCCCTCTCTTGTATTCTAGTTCGTTACTCATCACTCGTTACTCATTACTCATTACTGTTTCGTCTTCTCCCGGAAGACTAACGACAGTCGTGTCACGACTCAACGAACCCACAGTTTCCACAATACAACTTGTTACGAATACGTCGACCAGCAAATACATTGCAAAGTGGGCAGAACAAACCCATTTCTCTATCTCTTTTTCTCTCCCTCTCTGCCTCTGTCTCTGCCTGCCTTTCCTCTTGCACGACTTCCATGCCACACCTCCCCGCTGTTACACCGTTTCGCTAACGGCCACGAAAAACTGGCTGCCGTTTCTCCATAAACGCTCGAACACCCTCTCTGTGATCTTCTGTCTCTCCACAACGCACGTGGGTCTCAGCTTCACGGTCCAACATCGTACGGAAATCAACATTCATCGACGCGTTGATATTCGCCTTCATGTAGCGATAGCTCATCAGTGGTCCAGAGGCGATACGCTCAGCAATCACTATCGCTTCCTCCCATAATTTCTCGTGCGGAAAGACACGATTGACGAGATTCAATTGCTGCGCTTCGGTTGCAGTGATCATATCCGGTAAGAAGAACAACTCTTTCGCCTTGGCTTGCCCGACTAAGCGTGTCAATTGCCACGTTGCACCGTAGTCACCACCATAGCCGACGCGTGCGTACGCAGTACCAAACCGTGCTTGGTCTGAAGCGATACGTAAGTCACACGACATCGCGAGGCCAAGCCCTGCGCCAGCGGCTGGTCCATTGACTACGGCAATCGTCACCTTAGGAATCGAATACAACAACCACGGCCAGGATTGTCGCTCACGCAGAGAATCGACCTTCTGTTCAAGCGTCGCGCCTTTGACGCCCATCTCTGTACCACGATCCATTGCGGAAACATCACCGCCAGCGCAGAAGCCACGCCCTGCACCGGTCACAATCACCGCACCAACATCTGGACTCTCAGCCCACTCTTTCAGAGTGACGACCGCAGAGTCACCCATCGTTCGAGTTAATGCGTTCAGCTTATCCGGGCGGTTCAACGTGAGAATCCCAACGCGGTTTCTCACTTCAACTTTCAGTTCGTCCATAGGTACTCCCTTCGGCGTTGTCATTCTGAGTGAAGCGAAGAATCTTTCCTCCTAATGTTGAAGAGGGATGTTTCGCTACGCTCAACATGACATGTTACCCACCGCTATTCGGGTAGGCTCGTGACCGGTTGCACTCTAGCGTGTTTCAGAGATAAAGGAAAAGGCTCGGAGGAAGATTGCATGCAAACAGGAGAGTTCCGCGGCTTTGAAGTCAAAGTGCACGATCCAGGAATTGCGGTCGTCACGTTTAATCAACCAGAGCGCCTGAATGGCATGACGCATCATCTGAAACGTGACTTAGTCGAAACACTACTGCAAGCGCAAATGGACGATGCGATACGCGTGGTTGTATTCACCGGCTCTGGCCGCGCGTTTTCTGCTGGAGATGACATCTCTGGGCATCCGACCAACACCGACCACAATACGGCTCTCGTCCCCGATATTCCGCCCGGACACCACAACGCCACCGGCACCTACAATGGGCTGCGTTCGCTCTCGCAACCGGTGAACCAGGCAGTCCGTAATCTCGATAAGATCACTATCGCTGCCATTAACGGAGTGGCGATTCAGACAGGATTCTCGCTGGCGCTGGCCTGTGATTTTCGCATCGCCTCCGAAGAAGCACGTATGGGCAGTGCGACCTTACGATTTGGCCTTTTACCTGATGAAGGTGGACAATATCTCTTAGTGCAGCTTATGGGCGTCGCCAAGACGATGGATTTCCTCATGCGCAAACGTATCGTGCCTGCTGCTGAAGCGCACGCGCTGGGATTGTTACATGAAGTCGTTCCAGCCAAAGAGTTACTGCCACGCACGATGGAGCTCGCCCAAGAACTGGCCAATGGCCCACAAGTCGCCATGCGCATGCTCAAGCGTTCGATCTACAACGCGGCCGAGATGACTTGGTCACAGTCACTAGATGAGATTGCCTCGAAAACCGCTGTAACCGACCATCATCCTGATGCCACCGAAGGGATGAAAGCCTTTCAACAAAAGCGTGTGCCGCGGTTTAATCAATGGCTGGAGAAAAAATAGGGGTTGGGGGTTAGGGACTAGGGGTTGGGTAAAAACAAGTAACTGGGTAAAGAAGCTGGGCTTTTTATCACTGGGTAGTGCAAGATTAATAGAGACGGTGCATGAAATTTTCGGACGTAGTGGACCAAGCCCGGACGCTGCTGCAACGCACAGGAAAGATAACGTATCGTGCGCTCAAGCGGGAGTTTGATCTTGATGATGAAGCGTTGGCAGACCTGAAAGACGAATTGCTCTTTTCTGATCTACGCGTGAAGGAGGAGTCCGGTCGAGGACTCGTGTGGGTCGGGGCTGCGCTTGTGTCAAGTTCTCACTCTCAAGTTCCAAGCTCTCTCCAACCCCTAACCCCTAACCCCCAGCCCCCAGCCTCCTACACGCCCCCGCATCTCGCCGAGCGCATTCGTGCAGCAGAAATCACCGACGGCGAGCGCAAGACGATTACCGCGCTGTTTGCCGATCTCAAAGGTTCGACGGCATTGATTGAAGGATTGGATCCCGAAGAAGCGCGAGCGATTATTGATCCCGCACTGCAAGTGATGATGGAGGCTGTGCACCAATATGATGGCTATGTCGCCCAAGCGCTAGGCGATGGCATCTTCGCCTTATTCGGTGCACCTATTGCTCAAGAAGATCACCCCCAGCGCGCCGTCTATGCCGCTTTGCGCATGCAAGAAACCATGCGCCGCTATGGTGACCAAACCCGGCTTAAACACGGGGTCCCGTTGGCGATGCGCGTCGGCATCAACACCGGTGAGGTCGTCGTCCGCTCGATTCGGAAAGATGACCTGCATGCTGATTACGTCCCTATCGGCCATTCCACCAACCTCGCTGCCCGCATGGAACAACTGGCAACACCGGGCTCGATCCTTGTGACAGCGCACACGCAGAAACTCACAGATGGATATTTTTCTTTCAAAGCCCTGGGGCAGACGCAGATTAAAGGCCTCGAAGAACCGTTACATCTATATGAAGTTCTTGGAGTCGGACCGGCCCGAACCCGACTGCAAGTCTCGGCCACCCGTCGTGGCCTCACACGTTTTGTCGGACGGCAGAATGAACTGGCGCAGTTACAACACGCTCTTGTCCAAGCCACAGCAGGCCAGGGACAGATCGTCGGCGTCATGGGAGAACCTGGCTTAGGGAAGTCACGACTCTTTTATGAATTCAAACTCCTCAGCCATTCAAGTGGCCTGATATTGGAAACGTCTTCGGTCTCGCACGGGAAAGCGTCGCCATATCTGCCTGTTATTGAACTGCTCAAGAACTACTTTCGTCTTGAACCGCACGACGATGAACGCAGCCGCCGCGAAAAAGTCACCGGCAAAGTGCTCAACTTAGATCGTGGCTTAGAAGACACGTTGCCATACCTGTTTGCCCTGCTGAGCATTGAAGAGTACCCCTTACCGTTGCAACAGATGGACTCTCAGATTCGGCGGAGACGCACCTTTGAAGCCCTCAAGAAGCTGTTCCTACGCGAGAGCCTCAACCGACCACTGATCTTGATTTTTGAAGACCTCCACTGGATCGACAATGAGACGCAAGGCTTCTTAGACACATTGAGTGAAGGACTGGCGTCGGTCAAGGTGCTGTTACTCGTAAACTATCGTCCCGAATATCGGCATGAATGGGGACAGAAGACTTATTACTCGCGGCTGCGCTTGGCACCCTTTGGTAGAGTCGAAGCCGAAGAATTCCTGAACGAGTTGCTCGGTGAATCTCCGAGCGAGACAGGTCGGTCGCCCCTTTACGACCTGAAGCAACTGATCTTAGAGAAAGCCGAAGGTGCGCCGTTCTTCATGGAAGAAATCGTACAGGAATTCGTCGAACAGGGAGTGTTGGTTCGCGATGCTGTTGGGACAGGTTTCAAACCTGCTGCCACTATACCCTCTCGTCTCGATCTCCATCTTCCTTCCACTGTGCAAGCTATCCTCGCTGCTCGTATCGATCGCCTCACGCCCGAAGAGAAAGCGCTGCTGCAGCAGCTCTCGGTTATTGGCCGTCAGTTTCCGCTAGGATTAGTCCGCCAGGTCATTGCCCAGTCAGAAGAGGCACTCTATCGTCTGCTCTCTTCGCTCCAACACAAAGAGTTTCTCTACGAACAGCCAGCGTTCCCAGAAGTGGAATACATCTTTAAGCATGCCCTCACCCAGGAAGTGGCCTATAACTCCGTGCTCATCGACCAACGCAAGGCGCTACATGAACAGAGTGGACAAGCGATTGAGCAACTCTACCAGGAGCGGTTAGAAGAGCATTACGACGAGTTAGCGCACCATTATCAACGCAGTGGCAACACTGAGAAGGCCGTGACCTATCTTGGGCTCGCTGGGCGACAAGCCGTACAACGTTCGGCATACGTGGAAGCCGTCAATGATCTGATCGTGGCGTTGGAGTTTCTCGAAACGCTGCCAGATACCCCGAAGCGCGATCGGCAGGAACTCGCGTTACAACTCAGCTTGGGAGAGGCGTTAATCGCCACCAAAGGATACGCAGCCCCAGAGGTGGGGCAGACCTATATGCGCGCGCGCGAGTTGTGTCAGCAAACTGAGGACACAACCCAACTCTTTCCGGTGCTGGGAGGCCTCTGTCAATTTCGTATTGTCCGCGCAGAATATCAGAGAGCTTGCGATCTCGGGGAACTGATCCTCTCGCTTGCTCAGAACACACGAGACCCAGCTTTTCTGGTTGAAGCGCACGATCTCCTGGGGCAGACGTTCTTTTGCATGGGAGAACTGAGTCGAGCCCAAGTCCACCTCGAACAGAGTATCCGCCTCTACGATCCGCAACATCATCGTACCCTAACGCTGTTGTGTGGAGGGGAAGATCCTGGGGTGGCCAGCCGCGACTTTGCCGCCTTGGCCTTATGGTTGCGAGGCTATCCAGACCAAGCTCTGCACATGAGTCAGGCTGGACTCAGCTTGGCCCAAGAGATTGCCCACCCTTTTAGTCTCGCCCATTCCTGCACCTACGCGGCAGAAGTCCACCTGTTTCGTCGCAACACACTAGCAGTGCAGAAGCAAGCCGCCGCAGCCATCACGCTCTCAAGCGAACACGGGTTTACCTACCACTTGATGCACGGAACGATCCTGCGGGGCTGGGCACTCGTCGAGCAGGGACAGGAAGAGGAAGCGGTCGCCATGATGCGCCAAGGACTAGAGACCTGGCAGGCGACACGGACAGAAGTCGCGCGGCCCTGGGTTCTCTCCCTCCTAGCCTATGCATACGGAAAAAGAGGACAGCAAGAGGAAGGGCTGACTATCCTGGCTGAGGCACTAGCACTCATAGATAAAACCGGTGAACGAGTCTACGAAGCGGAGCTACATCGGATTAAAGGCGAGCTAACGCTGCAACTAGGAACTAGGGACTGGGGACTAGGGGCTGGGTCCTCCTCCTCACAAGTCCCAAATCCCAAGCCCCAAGCCTCAACTGAGATAGAGCGAGAGGCGGAAGAATGCTTCCTCACAGCCATTGCGATCGCGCAAAAGCAGGAAGCCAAATCCTGGGAACTCCGTGCCGCGATGAGCCTCGCACGGTTGTGGCAGGCGCAGGGTAAAAGGGCTGAATCTCACCACATGTTATCCGAGATTTACAATTGGTTCACCGAAGGGTTTGATACGAGGGATTTACAAGAGGCGAAGGCATTGTTGGAGCTACTCCATGCCTAAAATGATCGACAAGAAACAGCGATGAACGTTCGTCGCCTTCGTCAACAGATGGCTGCGGGTCGGGTCCGCATTGAGTTTGCGCTTCCTCACGCGCTCACCGAAGCTTTCAAGGATGGACTTACTGTTGCCGAGCTTCGTACTGCGGTATTGACTGGAGACGTTGTCGAAGACTATGGAACTCGCGTCTTATTGCTCGCATTCACAGTGCCAGAGCGCATTCCCTATCACGTTGTGGTGGAGTATGTTCCTGGCGAAGTGGTCGCGACAGTCATCACTACCTATATTCCTGATACGCTCCATTGGGAACCGCCCGACTGGAAACGACGGAGGAAAGGACGACGAAAGAAAGTATGAAAAAAATTACTCGCACACACTGTACAGGAGACTGCCCCGGACGCCCTCAGCTGGCGCGGGTGAGTCAGGCCTTTACCCGTCGGGGCAGCAAGGTCGAAGTAATCATTAGTCGTATCCCCGCGAGTGTGTGCCCTATCTGTGGACAGTCATTTGTGGAAGAGGAAACAGCGCAGCGCGTCGAGGTCTTGTTGCGCCCCTTTCATGGAATACGAGATGCGACGCCAGCCTTACCTGCCGCGAAGGTTTATATCGATTTCGAAGAAGCAGGAAAAAAGAAGAAGGCAGCGTAATGTTGCCCGCTATCATCAAGTAGGAGCACTCTATGGACTTTGAATACACCCCCGAACAGGAAGCGTTTCGTAAAGAAGTACGACGCTGGTTGGAAGCCAACATTACGCCTGACCTGTGTGTCGACGACGCGATGGATGAACGCGTATCTGGCGATCGCGAGACGTTTGAGCGGCGGGTCACCTGGCAGAAGAAACTCAACGCCGCTGGTTGGGTAGGTCTATCCTGGCCGCAGCAGTACGGTGGACGCGGGGCGACGCTGATGGAGCAGATCATTTTTAACGATGAGTACAGCCAAGTACGTGCGCCGGTACTGCCTGGCTACATGGGTGTCAGCTTAGCCGGACCGACCATCATGCAATGGGGTACTGAAGAACAAAAGCGTTACTTCTTGCCACGCATTCTCAACGCCGACGATATCTGGTGCCAAGGTTACTCAGAACCCAATGCAGGCTCTGATCTTGCCGGATTACAAACCCGTGCAGTCGATATGGGAGACTTTTTCCTCATCAACGGCCAAAAAGTCTGGACTTCCGGAGCACAGTTTGCTCAGTACATGGTGCTGTTAGCGCGCACCGACGCAGATGCACCGAAACACCAAGGTATCAGCTACTTCTTACTCGATATGAAAACCCCTGGCGTTACCGTACGTCCGTTGGTGCTGATGAATGGGCACCGGCATTTCAACGAAGTATTCTTTGAGGACGTACGGGCACCGCGCGAAAACTTACTCGGCCCTAAGAATGGAGGATGGAAGGTCGCAATCACAACATTGATGTTCGAACGCAGCTTCGCTGGCAACGGGTGTCAGGTCTCATAACATCGCGCACTAAGAATTCGTCGAATTTCTTGGATTTTTGCACAAAAATGAGTACGCGATGTCATGAGACTCGACAACGGGAGTTACAGTGCACAAGTCCAACGGTTAGCGGCGTTAGCGAAACAGGTGCGTATTGACGGACAACTCCTGTGGGAGCAGAGCTGGGTACGACAGAAGCTCGCACAGTTTGCCATTGAGAGTGAAGCACTCAAATATACCGCGCAACGCAACTTAACCCGTCAGCTCAGAGGACAACCACCGGGGCCAGAGGGATCTATGCTCAAGCTATGTGGATCTGAACTCGGTGTACGCATCGCCAACTTCGCTACGGAAATGCTCGGCAGTTATGCGTTGCTAGAGAATCCTAGCGAGGTCGTTCCTGACGCACCACGTTGGCTCAACCGTGCGCTCAGTGCACGCCAGTACACCATCGCTGGTGGCACCAGTGAGATTCAGCACAACATTATGGGCGAGCGCGTGCTGGGGTTGCCGAAGGGGTAAGTTGATTGCGGATTGTCGATTGGGGATTGCGGATTATGGAGAAGAATTGACGGAGGCCAGGATAAGCCTGTCCTGAGCCCAGTCCAAGGGGCCACAGGCCGTTCCCGGCGCAGGTACAGCCGGAAACGCTTCGCTTATTCCGGTCTACCTTCTTTTTCCACTGACAACTGACGACTGATAACTGACTACTGTCTTCCGAGGTCTATAGTGTCAAACAAAAACTTCACATTAAGTGTTCTCGATCAATCTCCTGTTCGCCAAGGCAGCACTGCGGCTGAAGCCTTGCGCGATACTATCGCCCTAGCCGAAGCCACTGAAAAGTTTGGTTACAAACGCTTCTGGGTCGCTGAACATCACAGCCTTCCTGGCTTTGCTGGTACCAGTCCAGAAATCATGGTTGGACAAATAGCCGCGCGTACCCAAACGATTCGTGTCGGTAGTGGCGGAGTCATGTTATCGCACTACAGCGCGTTCAAGGTCGCCGAAGTCTTTCGCATGCTTGATGCGTTGTATCCTGGACGGATTGATCTCGGCATCGGTCGCGCGCCTGGAAGCGATCCGCGCACCGCAGCAGCACTTTCCTATCCGAGTCAGACGAAAGACATCAATCGTTTTCCTGAACAGATTGATGATGTCATCGCCTATCTCCACGACTCGCATGACCCAGCGCACCCGTTTGCTAGCATTCAGGCTGGACCAACACCGACTAGCACCACGCCAGAAGTATGGCTCCTCGGCTCGGGAATCGACTCTGCCTACATGGCCGCCGAACGTGGCTTACCGTTTAGCTACGCGCACTTCTTTGGCGCAGGCACGGAAAACGGCCCGCGCATTGCCGAAGCATACCGTAAGCGTTTCCAGCCCTCGCAGTTTCTCTCCGAGCCGTTAGTGAATGTCGCCGTGCACATTGTGTGTGCGGAAACTGCCGAAGAAGCAAAACGGCTGGCTTCGAGTCGCAATCTCGTGCGACTCAACATCGTCAGGAATCGTCGCCGTGGAGTGCCAAGCCCCGAAGAAGCACTCTCCTATCCCTACACTCCCGAAGAGCGTGCCTATTTAGAACAGTTCAGTCGCGTCAACATCGACGGCACCCCAGATCAAGTCAGAGCCCAACTCGAAGCCGTCGCCGACGCCTATCAGACCACCGACATCACTGTCGTCACAATCGTGTACGACTTCGCCGCCAAGATCCGCTCGTATGAATTGGTCGCGGAAGTCTGTGGGGGAAAATAACCATGAGCGCAACCGTTGTTGCTACGGGCTTGGAATTCCCCGAAGGTCCAGTATGGAACAAAGATGGCAGCGTATACGTCACTGAGATTCGCGCTGGACAGATACGACGAGTTGCCTCAGATGGCAAGTCGTCAGTATTCGCTCGCACTGGTGGTGGACCAAACGGTGCTGCCATTGGTCCTGATGGCGCACTCTATGTGACCAACAATGGCGGCTTCAACTGGAATAATGGTATGCCGATCGGTCCAGCACTCGACTACGAGGGCGGGCGGATCGAACGCATTGACAAGAACGGCATGATCCAGCGCCTTTACACTTCTTGTGATGGGCAACAGTTGAGTGCCCCGAACGATCTCGTCTTTGACACAGACGAGAACTTCTACTTCACCGACCCTATTCAGCGTAATCCCAACTTGCGGGAAACTCCCGGCAACCCAACCAAACGTCCAGGCAGTGTCTACTACGCGTCTCCCGACGGCAAACATATCCATCGTGTTGCGACTAACCTGCAGCATCCCAACGGCATTGGCTTAACTCCCGATGGCAAGACACTCATCGTTGCGCAGACATTTGCCGGCAATGTCATCGCATTTCCCATCCTCTCTCCCGGACGAGTCGGTGAACAACGCCTGTTCGGCACTTTGCCAACCGGATCATTCCCCGACAGTCTCTGCCTCGATGAAGCAGGCTATGTGCTCGTCGCAGGTATCCTAAGTGGCGGAACAATCGTATTCGCGCCTGATGGCAAACTCGACCGGGTCATTCCATCTGAAGATAAGATTGTCACCAACGTGGCCTTTGGTGGCCCCGCCTTTACAACGCTCTACATCACCGAGTCCGGCTTAGGGCGCTTGGTCACACAGGAATGGGTTCGACGAGGGTTGGTGTTGTTTCCGGATAGACAATAAGATGTTTCATACGGCACGCCGTGTCGTGTCCTATGAAACCTTTCGGCTCTACTCTTCACTCAACTGCTTGACAACAAGGTGTCGATCGGGCACCGTTTAGGATATGAGTATTATCTAAATCCAGTCCGTTCATGATCCGTTTAACTCGCCACATATTGCAAGTCGAGCGGTCACAACCGTTACCCGCGCTGGTGCAATGGGACTCCTTCCCCCAAATGAAGTCATCGACACGCTGGATATTCCGGTCCTTCAACGTGTGATCAAGCAAATATCACGAGCGGGTATCGGCCAGGGACTTGTCGCAGACTTCACAATGCAAAAAGATCGCAGCCCGAAACAGCTCTCAGCGGTTTTACAAAAGCTCAACGATGTCCTTGATGAATCTCCTGTGCCTCAATATGAGTGGCCGGGCCTCGTCGCTACGCTTGGCGCTGACCTTCTTGGACAACTCCTACACATCTCACCATCGAGCTTGCGCCGGTATCATACCGGTACTCGCCCGACACCAGATGATATTGCTGCGCGTTTGCATTTCCTTGCCTTGATTACCGGCGATTTAGCTGGCGCGTACAACGACATCGGCATTCGGCGTTGGTTTATACGCAAGCGAACTGCGCTGGGGAATCGTTCGCCAGCCGATGTGCTCGTCAAGGAATGGAACCCTGAGGACCCCGGTCCGTTGCAGGTACGACAACTCGCCCGTTCACTGACCTCCTTCTCTGTAACATGATCGGCTTTCGTCACACTGATCCACGATTCCCCTTCCTCTGGGAAGATGCCTCCCAACCCGCTGGCCGCTGGCACGCAGAAGGAGAAGGACCTGTTCACTATTTGTGTGATACCCCAGATGGGGCATGGGCTGAGCTTTTGCGTCATGAGGAGGTTACCGATCCTGACGATTTGCTGACCATCCGACGCTCACTCTGGGCTGTAGAACTAGATAATGATCCTGCGCATATTCCAACCCTCCCTACCGAAATCCTTACTGGAGGACCAGGAACGTACCCCGCCTGCCAAGAAGAAGCCCGTCGGCATCGACAACAAGGAATAACCAGAGTGGAAGCTCCTTCTGCTGCTTTGCTGCCCGGTGCAGCACGAGGATGGCGCGTCGATGGTGGGTTACAACCTGGATCACCACGTGACGGCAAAGTCATTGTTCTGTTTGGAAGTCGGCCCGACCTGGTTGGTTGGATAGCTACGCGAGAAGGGCGACCAGGGGAGGATCTGTTACCAAAGGTTCGACATTTTTCTCCCTCTCGCAAGAAGAAGAATACCCCTCGCTAAGGATTGTTATTGCTCCTGAAGTCAGAACAGAGTCAAAAGAGCACTCTGCAGCACGACGAAATCGACATGATAGTGCTCATCGTGCCGCATCTAACTCGGGTTTAGGGGTTGTGTTTCCTTATCCCCCTCATCCTAACCTTCTCCCCCGAGGGGAGAAGGGACTGGAACAGTTCTATCTCGTCATGCCCTACTCTATCCCTTCCATCAACGCTAATCGCACCAGTGCCATGGCGTTGAAGCTCATGCGGGTGCGGTCGGGACGACCGCGACCTGCCATTTGATACTGGCGGGTCTTGAAACCTTTCCCATCGGTGATGGAGAGGAATGTTTGCCCACGAGCGAGGTTTTGCGATTGGTCTGTGAGATCTGGGAGTGAGTACACTGCTAAGCCAAGATCGCTTCCCGCTTGTTCTCGTACTGCCCAAGCGAGTTCATCAGCTAACTTCTGTGGATCACGGAGCAGTTCATCGATGCGATTTGCTTGCCGCGAGTGCGTGAGTAAACGACGCAGTGACGTTTGCCCATTATAAATGATGCCTTCAAAGAAGCGTTCGCGGTCAGCTTCTTGCAAACGATCGGTGACCATTCCACCAGTGAGATCTTCACAGACGGCAATCGTCTTCTTTTTCTCGCGTAGAAGATTGCCAACCGTCTGCTCTATCGTTTCATCATCAACCGCGAAGATATGCTTGCCTATGATTTGGCGCATTTCGGCTTCGACCGGGGCGATCAGTTTCATCGCCTCTTCTTTCGATGGCGCTTTGGCAGCGATGCGGATGTCGACTTGTCCAGGATGAGCGAGCACGCCCACTGTGGGGTTCTTCGAGTTGGCAATGAAGTGCCCCATTAAATCATCGACACGGCTTTCGCCCAACTCGGCCACCTTGAGGACACGATACGTAATAATTTCATTGAGCGAGAATTTACGACGTAGATACGGTGCGACTTCGTTCTCGAACAACCACTTCAATTCAAATGGAACACCGGGAAGCACGAAGATTGAACCACGTGGATCTTCGACGACAAACGACGGCGCCGTGCCGTTGGGGTTGGTCACAGGAATCGCGCCTTCTGGCATGTAGGCCTGGCGTTCATTGTTCGGCGTCATGATGAAACCGCGACTGCGAAAGCGATGCTGGATCTGCTCAAGGAACGGTTGATGGAGAATGAGTTTACGACTAGTGACTTCAGCAACAACTTCGCGCGTGAGATCGTCTTGTGTGGGACCGAGACCACCACTGGTAATGACGAAATCCGCCCGTTCGAGCGCGCGGCTCAAGACTTCTCTCATCCGTTCGGGGTTATCGCCTACCACCGACTTATAATACATATTCACCCCAAGTGAGGTGAGCTGTTGCGCCATCCAGGTGGAGTTGGTGTCAACGATTTGCCCCAGTAACAGTTCAGAACCGATTGCCACAATTTCCGCCGTAGCCATACCTGTGTCCCCTTCTTATCCCTTTGCATTCAAACGCTGGAGAATAGCAACTGCCGCGTCAAGGGTCGTCTTCACGGTCGCTCACATCTCGTTATTATCATCGTGAATTTTTTGCAGGATGCGTGCCTGGATTGCAAATGAAACAGCTTGCGAAATACCCAAGGTAACTAATAAAGCAACAATAACCGTATGGGAGAAATCCATCGCAACCTCCTATCTTTTGCATGTATGCTGTATACACTTTCACAGGTCAATCAGGAAGGAAAGAAACAGAGCTATGACTCCCACTGGCATATCGATTAACAAAGAGAGTTGGATGCTGTTACGCGAAGAACCGCTCTACTCGGCTCGGTTCATTGACCGCGATGGTACTGAGGACTTGGCGTTGGTCAGTCGCGTTGAGGTGCTCGACTTTTTCTTTGAGCAACGTCCACCACTCACCTTAGATGTCACCGCTTGGCAGAGTTCGCAGGGGATATGGATCGTACTGGTCACCTATCGGCTTCCCTCTCCGGGCGGCCCGCCACAAACCGGGGTCTTTTATCTCAACCCACGTCAAGCCGCGGATAGTGAGATCCTGCGCAAACTCTCACAGCGAGACACGTTATCCGTCATCTTCTTAAGCGAAGATTGTCAGGAACATTACACAGTCAGCATTCCGTACGATCCGCAAAGGTTCGAGCGATGGCAAACGCAGCTCATCACCATCGCGCAGGAAGTATCGAAGCCGTTACTCACAGCAGAGATGGACCCCGACTTTGATGCCGCCGTCCAAGAACTCGAAACAGGTGCACCATGACCGATGCCATTCTTATTCTCGTCACCGCCGGTTCAGAAAGCGAAGCCGAAAAAATTGCACAGACCCTCGTCGAAGAATGGCTCGCCGCTTGTGTGAACATCGTTAATCCCATCCGCTCGATTTATCGCTGGGAAGGGAAAGTGCAAGATGATCATGAATGGTTGTTAGTCATTAAAACACAGCACTCACACTTTGCCGCCGTCGACGCACATGTACGCACGCTCCACTCTTATCAAGTGCCGGAGGTTATCGCGCTGCCAATAGTAGAGGGGTCGGAGAAGTATGTGGGATGGATACGAGGCGAGACCGCGAGTTGAAAAGTAGGGGCGACCGGCCAGTCGCCCCTACACATTATGTGCACAGATCTTTAGGCCTCTTCAGGCACCAGGTCAAACAACTCCGCGTTTGGCAGTACTCCACCCAGATTCGTCTTCACGGCATCAAGCACACTGCGCAGATGTCGGAAGGTCACGCGATCGCGCAATGCCACAAGCGCTTGCGCATTTTCTTCGAGAAAATTGGTGACCACTGTGGGGGAGATATGCTCAAGACCTTTGAGGTCAAGCACGATCTTTTGATGGCCAGCACGTAACGCTTGGTGAATACGTTGGAGCACTTCATTGGCACCACCGGTATCCAGGACGCCTTCAAGACAGAGGGTTAACGCTTTGAGGGGCTCGTTGCGAATCGCCCGTGTCCGTAGCAGTGCACCGCACACCTGGCGACGAGTCTCACCAACCGCATCCTTCAAGGTCGATACAAAGGAGGCTTGTTCTTGTACTGGAATCGGTTGCGAGAGTTGCCGCAGAAGCTGCATCGCTGGGGTATAGGTCCCACGTGGCGCATGAGCCAATTGCTGACGCTGCTCATAGTTCGCCAGAAGATTACGAATTGCCGCACCTTTCCAGGCGAAGGTCCGTTTCCAAATCGCCTCTCGACTATACACCTGTTGCTGCACCCAATGCAGGCCATTCTCTAATGCTTCAGGAGTCATCAATCGTGGACGAAAAACAGCATGCGCTCCATCATAATGCGAGCGACTCTTCTGTAAGAGCCTCTCCTCACATTCAAGTGTAGTAAACAGCGAAGTGCCTTCGACTGGAGTCAACAACGAAAAGTACGGCAGTCCAATCCGTGCATCGAGACAAAATCGCACAGTCCGCTCGAAAACACCTTCATCGTCACTGTCATAACCAAAGACAAAGTGAACAATCGTTGGCACGCCCTGAGAAGCTAAGGCTCGTAACGGCGAAACAAGCTGGTGTAACGATTCTGGAGTCACCGCAGATTCGGTAGTGAGGTATTGAGCTGAGAGTTTTCCTCCATCGAGCACAAGTGCACGACAACCGCTCTTCCCAGCCAGATCAACAAGAGTAGAGTTTTGCAAAAAGGCAGGCCCAACCGGCGCAACCCACCGATACTGCAGCGGCTCTAAACGACGCAAGAGGTCAATAGCGTACGCAGGAGGATCGCCAAGGTCTTCGCCTTGAAACATCACCCAAGCAGTAGTTGCAAGCGGCAAGAGGTCCTCTCTGACGATATCGGCAGGGAGTCGACGCTCACCATCTGGTCCACGCAAATTCACAGTATGAACAGGAGGATTGCCCGTCAGGGAGTGGGCACTACCCGTAAGATCGTCCTGGTCCTTCATTCCTCACCCTCCACGCTGCTGGTGTACAATTTTGTTATATTACTCTTATTTTAACGGAGCGTCGAGAAGCATTGACGACGCAACCGTATCATGTCGCAGATTGGGACACCGCCCCTCAGTTATCGTTCAACGCGAAGGTCATCCTCAGCAACGACCAAAGCCTGCACTCCATTTTTCGTCAACTCTCGGGCACGCCTCACCGCCTCTCCGCGAGAGCGGAACGGGCCAAGGCGAAGCTGATAGTATTGAAGCATTCCCGAGGAGAGCATGCTTAAGTACACATCTGGTTGCTGTTGACTCACCCGGCTCATGAAAGACGCCACTTCCTCTGAGTCGGTTGAGGACGCCAACAAAACAGCATAGGCGGAAGGAATGACGAGTTTTTCTGCTGGAAGAATCCCACCGGGATTGAGGACCTCAACCCGCACCGGTGCAGTGCCACTTGCCCACATCCCAATACGTCGAGCAGCCTCAGAAGAGAGGTCAATCACTCGACCATATTTGTACGGTCCGCGGTCATTAATACGCACCTCGACCGACTCTCCAGTAGCGACATTCGTCACGACTGCCCGAGTCCCCATAGGCAAAGTGCGATGGGCAGCCGTCAGTGCGTGCTGATTGTACACTTCGCCATTCGCGGTACGCCTCCCGTGAAATCCTGGACCGTACCAAGATGCGATGCCGGTTTGGATTGCCTTCTCATCTTGAGGAATAATCACGGGTAAACCTTCATCTTCGACTTTCACGGTTTCTCTTTTCTCACGCGAAGGAGACCGCAATGGAAGAGAAGGAAAGGACACCTTCGGTAACGAAAGCGAAGGGAAAGAATGAGAAGGAACGACATTCAGGAGAGTAGCGCGTTGCGACTGCTGCATCCCGCCACACCCTCCTAGCGAGAGGGCCACAAAGGCCCCGGCCAGCCAGTAACCTCGTACCACCATAGGGGGCGCATATATCTGCCCGTGCCCAAATGGGCAAGGGGCCCTTGTTTCTTTTTTTCATCTATTTTGAGAAAAAATAAAACACAATATACGCATAGAGAGGGGAACTGAAAGCCGTTTCTCCTCACAGGCAATGACACTCGCTGTTACCTGCACATCATCGCCCTACCAACCTCCCCCTTCTAGAGTTGACTCTTGCTCCGTGTGGAGTAGAGTGACCAAGTTGATGAGTGAACAAAGATTCAGTCTACTCGCGCCAATGTCAGCGCGCTCTCACGAAAATGGCCAACTATAGGCAGTGATCATGAGTATACCGTTTCCTTCTCTCTCTTTTTTTCAGGCGTTACAAAGTATGATGCGACAGGAGGAGGCGCGGTTCCGTCGCTTGGGATTCATAGACACGACATTCGGGATACACATCCTTGGCCCTAACGGTCAAGAATGGCGCTATCTCTTAGCCTTTGAAGTATGTGATTGCCGAGAAGTCAGTGAAGTTCACTCTTTTGATCTCACGGCAATCGATTTCGTGCTCAAAGGCGACCTCACCGCGTGGAGCGAGATGCTCGCCAATATCCACCGTAATAAAGGTGCAGACGTGATCCATTCGCTCAACACGTTGACCCACTTTGGGGAACGTTTGAAGATGGAGTACGATGATCCCGATAATCGTGACAAATTCTTCCGGTTTCAGGAGAGTATTCAGCAATTCTTTGATCTCACCCATACGCTGGACCTCGGCTTCATCCCTGGCGTAGGGCAACAACAACTGACTTCTGTATAACTCGCTCAGCATCATAGGAGCAGCATATGGCATATCTCAGCACGATCGATTTTTTTGAGGATAAGAACTTTCTTGATCGTTGGAAACGGAACCTCAAAGGTGATCTTGATCTTTCCTGGATGAATGCCAAAACCGAAAAAGTCACGGCGACCCCAGAGAACCCTCGCCGTGGACTCACGTTCCGTGATCTCGACAAAGGGTCGTACGGATTTACCAATCAGCCAGAGTTTGAACGCCTCAATCGTAGCTTTGCTCCGCGAGGCGCCGAATTGCCCACAGGACTCCCAGATTTACAACCCGCCGTTAGCCAAAAAGGCGAAGTCTGGGCGCATAACACCGAAGGGTACTACGAAGAGGCCATGACCCGGCAGTGGAACGCCACGCTCGATGTACCATGGAACGATCTCGCCAAAGCCGAATTGCCCGATGAAATCAGTCGCGCCTACGCCCAATTGCTCACCTTTCTCACTGAAGTCGAAATGATCGCTACGGATGTCCCCGCCGAGTGGATGGGCAAACTCAACAACAACTTCACCGAAGTGAAGAACTTCATGGCCACGCAGGTCATGGATGAAGCACGGCATGCAGAAGTGTTTCGCAAACGCGCCCTCACCACGGGTTACGGCCTCATGAAGGCCAGTCCGCAGAACGAAATCAGCCTTAAGCAAATTCGCGATTCCGATTCGTTCGCTGAAATGTCGCTCTCCTTACATCTCATCGGTGAAGGCTTTGTCCTCACACTCTTCCGTTTCAGCGAATACATTTCACCAACTGAAGCCGACAAAAAGATGTTCCGCCTCGTCATGCAAGATGAGGCACGGCATGTTGGTTATGGCGTACAACATCTGAAGTGGGTCATGCGCCACTTTCCAGAAAAGCGTGAAGTCATCCACAAACACCTTGATGAAGCAGAGAACATGCTCTTTGGTGGTGGTAATGCACTCGAAGTCACTGAACCGTTCATCATCCTTGCTGGCAAAGGACTGAAGAAAGAAAACATCGAACAAGGCGCACGTATCACAGCCATGTTCCAGTTAAAGCAGATGGAAGAATACTTCGAGCGGCTTGATAAATGCGGCTTAGGCGAACGGCGCAAGACCAGCAAGCTGCATCGAGCGATGGAACTGACTCGGGCGTCGTTGCAGGAGGCAGGAGTGATTGCGTAAGCGCGAATGAGAAAAACCAAAAGGCAAAAAGCAAAAATAAAGAGGGCCTAGAACTAGTAGTCAGTCACACTGAGTTTGCGCGGTCGATTTCGTCATGCCCGCGCAGGCGGGCATTCAGGATCTTCAAGCAGGGGCCACGACTTAACCTTCCTGGATTCCCGCTTCCGCGGGAATGACGCCACCAAGTCCACCCCTCAGAATCAACATGACTGACTACTAGACGGAAGGCGCTCTTATTTTTTGACCAGCCCCTAGCCCCTAACCCCCAGTCCCCTTTTGTATGGCATATTACTTAGAAAAAGACTTCTTCGAAGACGTCGACATGTTCACTATGGTCCAGAAGGTCATGCAAGGTGACCTGACGCTGCGTTGGTACAACGCCAACACTGAACATGTCCGTCTCTTTCCCAAAGATGCCAATCGTGGGTTAACCTACGAAGACTGTAATGTCGGCTCGTATGGCTATGACCGCATGCCGGAGGTCATTCGTAACAACTACAGCATGGCCCCACGTGGTTCGGAGTTATGGGGAAAGCTGCCTGACCTCGGCTACACCATCAATCGCAAAAGCAAGGTGTGGTCGGATAATGTCGTGGCGTTATACGAAGAAGCCAAGACCCGACGTTGGGCACCAGCGGTTGATATTGCATGGGATGAGCTGAGTACCACACCACTTCCTGATGCGCTCGAAGCCGCAATAGCACAGCTCTGCACGTTCTTGCAGGAATGCGCTACGGTGGCCATGAGTGTGTCTTCACGTTGGATCTATTCGATCAACCAAGAATTTCTCGAACTCAAAAGCTATCTTTGCGCCCAGATTCTTGACCAAGCCCGTCACATTGAGGCTTTCCGTAAACGCGCGTTGCATGGAGGACAAGGACTCAAACGCGCCAGTGTCGCTGCCGAACAAGCGCTAAAAGAAATTCTCAGTGCTGAGACATACCCAGAAACCTCGCTGGGCGGCAACCTCATGCTCGGCAGTTTCCTGCTCAGCGTATATCGCCAAGTCGCCGCAGTGGCACCGTCTGCAGCAGACCGCAAACTTTTCACTCTCGTCATGCAAGACGCTGCACGGCTTGTGAGCTACGGCAGTGGCCACCTCCGCTACCATATTACTCATCTCCCGCATCAAGAGGCAGCGTTACACAGTTATCTCGATACTGCAGAGCACTGCTTGTTAGGGCTTCTGGGCAGTGAGGAATATCTCGAGCCGCTCATCATCCTTACTGGCGGCGGTACTGCACCCGCTCAACTACAGCAAGGCAGCCAACAGCTTGCGCAGTTTCTGTCGCAAACCGCGCAAGAATATCTTGAGCGCTGCGAGCACGCTGGTCTCAGCGAGCGAAGACAACGAAGTCGGTTGCCACAATATCTCAAACAGTTCGGGATATTTTAGTATCGTAGAGTGGGGAATGACCCATCCTACTCCTAAGTACCCTGTCATTGCGAGAAGCCGCAAGCGACGAAGTAGTCCTTGTTTTCAAGCACCGAGGATCTCCCCTTCGCGTGGCTCAGAGGACTACGGCGCGCGCTTGCAATGCCGTTGAATTAGCAATTTCCCTGCCTAGTAATAGCAAATACCCTGACAATACATACGTAAACCTCGGACATGCCCGGACAATACTCCAGCAAAACCCTTGACTCGGGGCACTTTCGACTTTAATACCTACCTCTGTCCCCCCAAAAGAACGAAGCGTGTGAATGCAACCCTACCGCAGCCGAGCTGCGGCCAAGACTCAAGGAGATCGTCTCATGGCAGATGCCCGCGCGCCGTATCTGGTTGGTAAAATTTCTACTCCCCCTAAAAATCACTCGTTGTTATTTTTCTCTTAGCCGCTCTCTCCTCCGTGCTCACACTCTGTTTTCCTTTATTTGCTACAGCACAAACCGTGACCTGCAACGGCAAGGTGGCCACCATCATCGGCACCAGTGGCGGGACGCTGACTAGCACCAATGGCGATGATGTCATTGTCGGGACCGGAGCGTTCAATTACACCGTCAATGCTGGTAATGGGCACGACACTATCTGTACAGGCACTGGCAACGACAGCATCAATGGCGGCAACGGCAATGATCGGCTCGAAGGTGGTGAAGGCAATGATACGCTCATCGGCCAAAACGGGGAGGACACGCTGCTGGGTGGGTTTGGCAATGACATCCTGACAGCAGACAACGGCAATGACGTTCTCGATGGCGGCCCTGGGACGGATAGCCTCACGGGTGGCGCCGGGACCGACACCTGCCGCAATGGCGAGACGAACACTACTTGTGAAACGCTGCCACCTAATCAGGCACCCACCGCCAATGCCGGACCCGACCAAACCCAACCCATCGGCAGCACCGTGCACCTTGATGGCACCGGATCAAGTGACCCCGATGGCGATGCCTTAACGTTCCAGTGGACCTTAACCAACAAACCCGCTACCAGCAACGCGACCCTGAGCGGTGCGACAACAGCGCTACCGACGTTTGTCCTTGATGTCGCAGGCACCTACCAGATTCAGCTTGTCGTGTCCGATGGCAATCTCACCAGCACGGCTGATATTGTGGTTGTCTCGACGACCAATTCGGCACCGGTCGCAGAGGCAGGAGCCGACCAGAGTGGTACGGTCGGCACAGTCATGCACCTCGATGGTGGTCAGTCGAGTGATGTCGATGGCAATCCACTGACCTATCAGTGGAGCTTCAGTAGCAAACCCGCCACCAGCACCGCGACGCTGACCAATCCGACGAGTGTCACGCCCCAATTCACGATTGACAAACCCGGCACCTATGTCGTGCAGCTGATTGTCCATGATGGCACGGTGGCGAGTAGCCCAGATACCGTCGCCATCAGCACGGTCAACTCCAAACCGGTGGCGAATGCCGGAGCCGATCAGAGTGGCACAGTGGGCACGACCATCACCTTGAACGGCAGTCAATCGAGTGATGTCGATGGCGATACGTTGACTTATCAATGGGCAATTACCACCAAGCCAATGACGAGCACTGCCACTCTGAGCGATCCTACCGCAGTCACTCCCACTTTTCTTCTCGATAAACCGGGAACCTACACCGCGCAACTCATTGTCCATGATGGCACCCTGCACAGTGAGCCGGACACGGTCACCATCAGCACGCTCAACGTCAGACCCACAGCCAATGCCGGTGATGACAGGCACGGGGTTGTTGGCGCAACCGTCACATTGGATGGCACCCTCTCCAGTGATCCTGATGGCGATGCGGTTACCTATCAGTGGAGCCTGACCACCAAACCGAGCGACAGTACGACCACATTACGAAATCCCACCACGGTCACACCGAGCTTCGTGCTCGACAAACCCGGCACCTACACTGGCCAACTGATCGTCAACGATGGGCAACTTGATAGTGAGCCCGACACGGTGACCGTCACCACGCAGAATTCCAAACCCGTGGCGGATGCGGGACCAGACCAGACAGGGCAGACTGGAACCGCCGTGCAACTCAATGGCAGTGGCTCGCTGGATGTCGATAACAACCCACTGACTTACTTCTGGTCGTTCACCGCTAAGCCCGAGGGCAGCACTGCCACGCTCTCCAACGAGAGCCTTGTCAATCCGACCTTCACCCCCGACCTCGCTGGGACGTACGTCCTACAACTGATCGTTAATGACGGCCAACTGGACAGCGATCCTGATACCGTCTCGATTACTGTACCGGACACGACACCGCCACCGCCTGCTGATTTGGGCAAAATCACCGTCGGCTCGATCACCAATGGGCAAGTGACCATTACTGGTACAGCGGGCAGTGTTGAAGGCGGAGGCACGGTCACGATCAGCAATTCGCGCACGAATGAAACTGTCAGCGTGACTGCCAATGCTGATGGCAGTTTCGCAACACAGATTGGCGTGCAGGCCAATGATAGTCTATCACTCACGGTCAGTGATTCTTCAGGAAATATCAGCCCCATCCGTACCCTCCAAGTCGCGGCTGCTCTTCAGATTGCGATTACCTCGCCAGCACCAGGCGCTTCGATACCGGGTAACCGGGTCCGCGTCACCGGCACCGTGCAAGGACCGCTCAATACGGGAGTCACGGTGAACGATGTCGTCGCGTTGATCTACAACGGCCTCTTCGTTGCCGACAACGTTGCCCTCGTTTCTGGGCAAAACATCATCACCGCAATTGCCACCCCGTTCGGTGGACAAAGTGTGCAAGCGCAAGTGACGGTCAACAGCGATGCAGCCCCGAGTCTCTTGGAAGTGACGGCTTCACCGACAAGCGGCATTGCCCCACTGGCTGTAACCTTCACCTATCAGTTTGGTTCGACGATTCCCATTCAGAGCTTACAGTTAGATTTCGACGGCGATGGGATATTTGACTTTTTCACCTCCGACACTGCCTCCGCCTTACAACATACCTATACGACGCCAGGGGTAAACCTCGCGCGCCTACACCTAACCGACCACAACGGCACTATCTCCGAAGCGCAAGTGGCGATTGTCGTCCACGATACCGCCAGCATGGATGCGATGTTCAAGAATATGTGGAACGGCATGAACGCGGCGCTGATCGCGGGAGACAAAGGGACCGCGCTCACGTATCTCACGGCTGGTGCGCAAGAGAAATATGGCCCTGTTTTCGATGTGTTGCTGCCGCACATGGCAGCGATTGTGGCCTCGTATTCGCCTCCCGCGCGGAGGTCGGTGGGCAGCGACGTAGGGGAGTATGTCATCATCCATGTCATCAACGGGAAGAGCCACTTGTTCTACATCTACTTCCTCAAAGACTACGATGGCGTGTGGCGGCTTGATTCCATGTAAGAAGGAAAATCAACTATGAACAAACACGTCAGGACATTTATTCTGAGTTTTATGTGGTGTGTTGCCGCGATGCGGGTCGAAGCGGAAGAGTTCATCCCGCCTCCCACGTACTCTGCCGAAGCGATTGAAGCGTGGGTGGTCGATGAAGACACCGGTAAGCCGATCGAAGGTGCGGTTGTGGTAGCGCATTGGGAACTAATGGGCGGATTGCATCCAGACACAATCGGTCAACTCATGATCTTGGAGGCGGTGACCGATGCGCAAGGGCGCTTTCAGTTCCAGGCATGGGGGCCAGAGCCACGTCCAACAGAAGGGTTTCTTCATAATTACGATCCTGAGTTACTGCTGTTTAAGAGTGGTTATGAATACAAGAACCTGTCAAATCGAGCGACATCTAAGGTCAACGTTGCTCCGGTGCGTCGTTCGGAGTGGAACAAGAAAACGATCAAACTCAAGAAAGTTGTCAACGAGAAAGAATATTCCCTAAGAGATTTGGAAATCCGCCTCAGCTTTGCCTTTGACGAAAAAGGGATCTGCCAATGGAAAAAAATTCCTCGCATGCTGGTGGCCCTTGATCAGCATGTCTCTCGTTCACGTGAAGCAAAGGGAGCCCCGCAAGACCCTAAAAGAGAACACTCTTATCTATTATTCTTGCAAGGGTCGGGCTCGGCCGACGTGCAGCAATGTGGATCAATAGTAGAATTTCTTCGGAGTTACATGCCATGAAGTCTTTTTCTTTGTTGCTTTTCCCTTTATATCTACTCATGTCACTATCAGTTGCCTTTGCGTATGAAGTCACAAGTCATCGGCTAATGTCTGAGAAGGCAGTAAAACTGTCCATCATTGGTCAAGATGCGACCCTTCGACAGGCGCTCGGACTGCAACCCGAGTTGAATCTTGATGACAGAAAGCAAAACCAAAAGTTCCCCAACTATAGAGGTGACTGTCACATTCCAAAGGACTGTACCGATATTATTGGCTTGGTTGGTGACGGCTCTGTCTTTGAAGACGAGGGCACTCGAGCGTTAGGTCATTTCTACAGTCCGGTGACAGGAGAGGCAATTTCCCCAGCGGGATTCCCTTCTCCCGATTGGGCATTAGAAGACCATGGACCACGTACCATCTTGGGTTTTTGGGAGCAGAATGATTCCTATGCCGACACAAGAGACTTCTTCTTGAAAGCACTGACGCAATCAGACAAAGACGCACGGGAACGTATGTGGGGCCGCACGTTCCAAGGCTTAGGGCAAGTGATCCACCATCTCCAGGATATGGCACAACCCCAACATTCTCGGCTCGATAACCATCTCAAGATCTCACCACATGGAAATTTCCCCTTCGAATATCCAAGTTTGTATGAACGCTTGACGCAGTCGGTAAACATAGACGTGATTGTTGGCGACGAGTATCCACCAGTTTTTGGGGCCGAAGATCCTACCACCTTTGTTACGCCGCGCCGCTTCTGGGACACCGATAATGGACTGGGTATTGCCGAGTATGCCAACCGTGGGTTCGTCACGGCTGGTACAAACTTCGATCGCGTTCCTACCAATGCACTTCCGTCGCCGTCCTTAGTTGGAGCAAGCAGTGCGGAAGAAAATAAAAATGATGAGTGCACCACGATCAAAACAGCCTATGACATCGAATTGCCCAAGGGCACAGACGGACAACCGCTCCCGTGCGTGATGACTTTCCTACAGACCTGGGTTGAGGATTGGTACCGTCCCGAGTTGAGTCGCTTCAATCCCAAAACCTCAACCTACTCCATCTTTAATGCTGACTTAGATGCCTACAATGCAGAGCTCACTTACCGTGATCCAAACAGCGGACAGTTAATCACAACACGTCAGCTTTATACACTCAACCGCGACAATTATGACGAAGCCCGGACGTTTCTGATTCCGCGCGCGGTGGGCTACAGCGCCGGGCTAATCAACTACTTCTTTCGCGGCAAGATCCACATGGCGCAAGACCCGTTTAATCCCAGTCAATACCGCATTGAGAACCAAGGCGCGGATCTCCTGAAGGGCGTTTTCACGGTCTACTACGATGACACCGAAGGACGGCGGCATGCTGCCGCTCCACTTCCCGCTCCCCAGACTGGCCCTGGCCTGGTGCAAAGACGCCTCACGCTGCCTGTTGAAAGTGGACCTGCTTTTCTTCCGCTAGCGTGAGCTGGCGGAAGGCCTGTTGGCGTTGGGCCTGGAGCGACGGCCCCAGGTGCTGCTGGCACCACTGCCGGACTTGTGTGGTAGAAACCGTCGCCAGTGCGTCTCGAATCACTTCGGGTGTAGTGGA
>VGTJ01000018.1 GCA_016874775.1 Deltaproteobacteria bacterium | reverse complement strand
AGGCCTACAGGTCTCCGACGATGAGTTTCAAGCGCTCAATATCAAACCCGGTAAGTTTCATGGCGATTGGAACTATACGCTTCTTCCTCGCTCTTAATCGGTAACTTAATTCTTGCCCATGCCTTAAGTAAACAAGCTGTGCGTACATCGTCTGTTACCTCCGTAATCTTCGGCGCTCTGCTTTCTCACCACCTGTTTATGGAGCTGTTCCTCCACTGTGTTGTTGCGACGACCCAGTCAATGCTCCCTGGAGTTTTTGCAGTTGCTCTCGCAGTCGTGCGGCTTTCACTCGTTGTTCCGGAGTCAGCACCTGTCGTACCTCAAGGACAACGGTCAGCCCTTCCTGGAGTAACTGTTGTCGCGCCAGAGTGACACGTTCAGCATGAGGAGCAATATCCGCGGCATTCACTTCTTCTTCAGCAAAGAGGGTTTTCGTTAACTCTGCATTCGCCGCCTGGAGTTCACGAAAGAGCGTCTCCAGATTGCCTCGATGGGCGATGAAAATGCTCTTCACTTGTTGTTTTTGTTCGGGAGTAAGGCCGATCCCTTTCAACAGCAGCAGCATCAACGTCCCCGGTCCATCTCCACGAGTGCTCCCAGTGATAAATGATTCCAGCCCGCCGAGGTCTTGCCCGATCGCCGGAGAGACCCACAGGCTGCTCATGACCACTGCAATCATCACGGCACGTAGATATCTTCTCACGAAACCCCCTCCTCAATGTTCTTCTTCGTCAAACAGCAACGCAAAGGGGTCGTTCTCACACCCGCGCGTTTGCTCCCCGCTACACCGTTCTTGCGGCCAGCCACCGTCGAGTGCCGCTCGTACGTACGCCAGGTTCGTGGCACGTTCCGGAAAATCTGTCACACCCAGTTCCATAGTCGAAAAAACCGCTGGCCCCACTGCTTGGCTGAAGAAACGGGCCAGGTCCTCATCCCGCACTTCATTCGCCCTCACTGTAGAGAGAGGGGGGCGCGACGACTCCAGACGCCATCCCGCTGTCCATTGCATGTAGCCCCATACCAGCCCGGCAGTAGCCGCACTGGTAACGACCAATGGAAACCAGCGTCGCACAACTGGTTGTGGTACTGGCCGTGGCGCTGGCTGTGGCGGCGGATCTCGTAACACTTGTCCAAGGAGCTTGAGGTCCTTGACGAGGTGTTCGTAGCGCATTGTACAAATCTGACACTTCGCCACATGTGCGCGCGCCTCTGGTGAGGCGTCACCGTCATAGACTGACAGAAGGACTTCTTCTGATACACACGGATTCACGAGCGACCTCCAAGCGCCTGGCGCATATGCTGAACAGCACGGAAGAGATGGCGCTTCACACTGCCAGGCGTCATCTCTAAGAACTCCGCGACTTCCTCGCCCGTCCAGCCCTCGACATAACGCAGAACAAAGACTTCCTGTTGGCGAGAGGACAAGCGGCGGAGAAAGTGCCAAATACGTTCCCGTTGTTCACGACTGACGGTCACTTCTTCAGGCGATGGTGCAATGCTGGGGAGCTGTAACGTTTGCCATTCCATCTCGTTCCCTCGTTTGCTACGCCACCACCAACTGCGCCGCCGGTCCCGGCAGGTATTCACGGCAACGCGCGTCAGCCAAGCCTCCCACACCATGACCCCAGTCAGACCTTTACTCACCCGTAAGAGTTTGAGGAAAACCTCCTGGGCAGCTTCCTCTGCTTCCTGCGTGTCATGTAAAAGCAGACGACACAGCCGCATAATGCGCCCGTAATGGGCGCGATACAGGTCTTCAAACCTCTCATGCGAAATATCGTCTGTCACGCGAACCGGGTCTCCCACCGTTTCTTGCCCTCTGTGTAATAACGAAGGAGTGTCACGTTTGGTTGACACCCGGTGGAGAAAAAAATTAAGGAAGCGATCAGCTATCGGTGAGCATCTATCAGCCTGGCCAGAAAACACCGCTGCTTGTGGTCATCGGCTGTTCGACGGCAGAACATTGCGCAAAAGAGAGCTTTATTTTGACTCAATGCTGATAGCTGACGGCTGCATGCTGTTTTTACCGAGAACCCATCACGCGATGACGTAGCCCCCATTTGGGCTCGTCACTTGACCGACAACAAAATTCGCCTCTTCCGATGCCAGATAGACCGCTAAGTTGGCCACATCTTGCGGCGAGCCAAAGCGGCCAGCCGGTGTTGCCATACTGATCATACGACGAACGGCATCGTCGATCGCCTCAGTCATGGGGGTATCGATATACCCCGGCGCGATCGCATTGACATTCACTCCGCTGATGATTGCTTCGCGTGCCACGGCACGAGTAAATCCCATAATACCCGCTTTGGCAGCGCTGTAGTGTGGCGCACCGGCACAGCCGGTCATGCCACAAATCGAGGCGATACTCACGATCTTCCCGGTCCGTTGCTTCTCCATCAGCTTAAGCGCTTCGCGGGTGCAGTAAAACGTGCCAGTCAGATGCACCCCGAGCATGCGATCCCAATCTTCATCGCTCAGATTCTGCGTGGCCGCGAGAGCAGTGGTAATTCTCCCCGTGCTGGCGAGTTCGCTCTGCTGCTTTTCCAGCACTTTGTTGAAACGCGCACGCAACTTGGCATTCTCTAACCCAATGCCTGCATTGTTGACGAGAATATCGAGGCGGCCGTACTTTTTCCCAACTTTCTCGAACATCGCAGCAACGTGGCGGCTGTTAGACACATCCGCCTTGGCCGCCAGGCCCTGTTTTGCCTGGCCGCATTCATCAAGCACTTTCTGTGCGAGATCAACGACGAGGTCGTTACAGACAATCGTCGCCCCTTCACGGGCGAAACTGAGACAAATCGCCCGACCAATGCCGGAGGCACCGCCAGTGACGAGTGCTATTTTTCCATCCAACCGCCCCATACCACACCTCCTCAAAATGTAAAAATGTAAAAAGCGATCTGTAGCAAAGCGGGGACTGAGAGTTAAAAGCGAGAAGTAGAGTCGCTCTCCTCACAAGCCCCTAGCCCCCAGCCTCTAGTCCCAAGTTTTACGTCTTATGCCTGTTAATACTTTGCAATCACCTCGCGACTAAATTCCTCGATCATCTCACGACCAGATTCTCCTACGACTTGAATCGCCACTTGCTTCAGTCCCACAGCTTCAAGCGCTTTGAGCCGAGCAATGATCTCTTCCCCGGTGCCGGTTAAGCTAAACCCGCGAACGAGGTCCTCAGTCACATACTTTTCTTCCCCAGGCTTCAGGTAAATCAGGTGGCCTTCGTGGATCTCCAAATACCGGCGGTCCGTCGGGGTTTTGAGTTTGGCCGCGTACTCGGTGTCATACTTCCCATACAGATCTTTCAACAGTGGTGGGAGATCCGAGGCAACCGCTGAGCGCTCCCACAAGGCATGCAGCGCAACAATCGCAAACGGCCCAACCCGGTCAATCACACGTTGCGAGGTCAGCGACTCTCCTGGCCGCAGGACGCATCCGGTGCACAACGCAACGTTGGGGAAATTGGTCAGCGTTCGACCAGCTTTTGTCGCTCCTTTTTCGACTACGGCAAGATTCTTCTTGAAGCTCTGCGGATCAGACAAGGTGGTAATCCAGCCATCGGTTATCTCGCCGACGAGTTCGAGTGCTTTTGGTCCGTTCGCGGCAAAATAAATAGGAGTCGGATCTTTAACGTTGATATACCCATGATCCTGATGGAGAAAACGAATCCAACGCTCTCGGGCTCCCTCGCGGTAGAGTAACTCATCCCCGCGTAACAACGTCCGGCACTGTTGAATGTAGGAGCGGACAGTATCGAGTGGCACCGGCGGCAGCCCCATCGTATTGCGTCCGGTAAAACCGGTACCGATGCCAAGAATGACACGGCCCGGCGCAAGCTGATTGATCGTCGCAATAGAATGCGCGGTCACTGGTGGAATGCGATTGCTTGGAATGGCCACACCAGTAGCAAGTGTGATCCGCTTGGTCCGTTCCGCAGCAAGTGCCATACACACATAGACATCGCTGTAGATCATTTGCGAATCATAGAACCAACAATGAGTGAATCCGTGATCTTCGGCAACGAGCAGATCTTTCCAGGCGTCCGGCTTCGCAGGGTACGCAATCGCAAATTCCATAGGTCGTTTCCTCCTTCGTTCTCCGCGTACGTCCAGTCTCCACGCGCGTGTGGCAGTGAGGACTTACGACGATGGTACTCCTTCTTCGCTGCGAGGAAAGAGCGCATCGCGCCGGATGTAGCCCACTTTCCCTTTCGGCGAGAGCACCGCAAGCCACCCTTGTTGTGAGCCTACGATATCGACGCGGAGACCGGGCGACACTTTACCCACCTCAGCACCGCCATCATTTGGTCGTACGCGCACAGGCACTGGCCCTCCTCCTACCATTCGGTATCGCCCCGGCAGCAACTCTCTCGTCAACCCAATCAGTGAAAAAGGATCAAGTTCTGTCGGCGTAAAGAGTAAGGGATAGAAAACGGTCGTTGCGCCTGCCGCTGGCTCAAAGCGCCACTCTTGCACCAGACTTCGCACGATTTGCGCGAACTCTTGATTTTCCATTGCGGTAGCATGGATTTCGACTTGCGACACATGCCCTTCTGGCGTGATGGCGAGTTCCAACACGAGGGTACCAAGGAGCTGTTGCGTCGGGGTAAGTCTTTCACTGTACACGTTACGAATGCTCGGCAAAAACTCTTCCACACGTTCGCGCAGAACTGTCGTCGTACGCGTCGCCTCTTTCATCCCCGGTCCAAAAACGCGAATGCTCCCAAGCCCATCCGCAGTCACGACTCGCCCTTTGGGGAACGTACGAGCAGGAGCCGGAACTTCTAAAGACGGCGATGGTGGAACAGGAGGAGGAACCGACTCAGGAGGAGAGGGGGAGGTTGGTGACGAGAGCGGAGGAGGAACAACGGCAGGAGGGTCAGTGGAGGAGCCACGAAACAACAGTTTTCCGCCAAGAAAACCGAACAACAGAAACATAACCGTGCCAAGCCGTAATCCCATCCGTCGCGTCATGCCAAGAAACGACCCTTTCTCAAGAGATGGAAAGGGGGAGGATGGCCCTGCCGACTCAAGTGTGGTGAGGGGAATAGGTGCTGGCCGCGCCGCAGACGTGACAGCAGCAGCGCGTTCTGGACGGAGGCGAGTGCCACAGAGACTACATACCGCTGCACCACGCACCAGTTCCTTACCACACGTCGGGCAACGAATCAGCTGATCGTCGGGCTTTTTTTCTTCATCAACTGGCGCACCACAAGAAAAGCACTCTTTCATCCCCGCCACTATCGGCTTTCCACATCGTACACAGGTACGGAGGGGAATCCTCATAATTGGTTCTTCAGCCATAGGTACCTCGTCGTTTCTCCCTCACACCCCCACCTACTGCCCCCACTCTTCGCTCCGTGGCACCTCTTTCTTCGGAACGGGTTTCTCAGCAACCGGCAACTCCGCGACTGGCTTCGGTGGGCTGGGATTCTCCACTGTCGGTTTCTCTCCCAGTGATCGTTTACTCACCTCTTGTTTTTTCACTGCTGGTTCTCTGACCAGCTTCTCTCGTACACTCGGTTTGTCGACAACTGGCTTTTCCACAACCGGTGGCTCGACCGCAGACTTGTCGCCGATCGGCTTTTCCACAACCGGTTTTTCTACAGCCAGCTTCTTGCGCGGGGTCGGCTTCTCTCCAGGAGGAGGCAAGGGTGCGGGACGAGCGACCGCTCGTCCACGATGCGCCAGACCAGTCTCAGCAATCCAGTCTACCGCTTTGATCGTACAGACCCGAAGCGCTTTTTGCATCGGTGTCGAGAGCGTCCCAGAAGGGGTCGAGAATTTTTCATCGAACAAACCACCGCGGGGCTGACTCAGCTCCTGGGGAGTTCCTTCAAGAACGGTAGTCTCAATGATCTTTCCAGTGGCAGCCTCAATGAGTCGCAGCTCGATGGAAATTCGATCCTGCTTCGCCACCGGCAAACTGGCAAAGGCCTTTGCCAAAGGCGTAGTTTTTCCTCCTTGCTTCACTCCCTTTCCACCCAACAGCGGGTCCGCGTCCAGACCTGCGCGCAGACTTGTCTGGCTCGGCTGATAGGCAGTGACAGACCCAGCAATCAGAAACTCCGCGCCCTCAAACGGACCGAGCTTTTGCAGGAGTTTGCGCTTGATTTCACCTGCAGGAGTGAAGTCCTGCGCGGTCAAGACTCGCTTCGCGCCACGCGGATCAAGAACGGCAAATTGTTCGGTCTGTTGGAGTCCCATCACTAGATGTTTCTTCAGATTGCTACCGAACGCCGCATCAACCAGGCCTCGTTTGCCACTTGTCTCCACTGCAAGCTTGTTGTCAAACTCGAAGATCACGACCTTTGCCCGTTCACCAACCCACGTCCGCTGCGGCGGTCGCGGCGCCTCGGTTGGTGCAACTTCGACAACTTTCGGTCGCGGTCGTGACACACACCCAGCGACCCATATTCCTTGCACAAGAAACAGCGCGAGGAGAACAGAGCACGGTTGTAGACGTTTCATAGCGCCTTTCTTCATAGCGTTTCTCTGCTGAGAAAGCCACCTCTTGTGATATAGTCGAGCGCTGCAGTACAGCAATCTCGCCCGCTACTACTCAGGGAAAGACAGTAACACCAAGCCCGTGACTAGCCTCATACAACGTCATGGGCCAAGGGTTAGCCCGTGGCAATCTACCTTTCGATAGAGGACCATGTCATCAGTTAAAACTCTAACTCTAGCTTTGGGTTTTTTTTCCTTTACCATGTTGCTGAAAAGCAAAAATATTACCCTTGACTTTTTTTTGCCAACAACGCTTTGATAGCGGGGGATCAGGACACCTTGAGAAAGGAGGATCTTCTCATGGTCGAATGGCTGCTGACATACTCCTTCCTAGGCGGAGAATCGTTCTCCTTCTACGCCTCCCAATTCCAATATGCCGTGCATAGAGTTCTCGATAATCAGGCGATCTTGTGGATATTGGTGATCTTGTTCATCGTGATGCTGCGGTGGCTGACCCGGCCAAGACGAAACGTCATATAGGGAACCTGCATGCGATGTGGATTCATCGCATGCTCGTCCTTCGACTTCCCCTGCGACTCCGCTTCGCTACGCTCAGGGTACGTTGAGCTTTTCGCAAAACCCTTCGAGTATGATAGAAGAGTCCTATTTCCATAAGAAGGTTGGGCTTTACTCCTGCCTTGGAAGGCACTATTTCTTCCTCCTTTGGGAGTATCAACCCGGACTACACCAGATGTACACAACGTATTTTGGTTTTCAAGAAGAACCGTTTAGTCTGACCCCCACTTCACGTCTGTTTTACTCGAACCCTGTGTATGACGCAGCGTACACGCAACTCATGCAAGGGATTCGTGAGCGCAAAGGCTTTTTAGTCCTCACCGGGGAAGTAGGAACCGGAAAAACGACCCTCGTCCGGCGGCTCATCGACCACCTGAAGGACGACGCCTCGGTACGGATCTCATTTTCCTATTACAGTACGCTGAGCTTTGAAGAACTCATTGGCTTTGCCTGCCGCGACCTCGGAGTCACACGCAAGGCTGTCGGGGAATTACAAGATTTCAGTGAGTTTCTGAAAGCGCGCTCAAGCTCCGGCGGAACCACCGCACTGGTGATCGATGAAGCGCAAGATATCGAAGAAGAGGTGCTTGAACACCTCTTTCGACTGTCCGACTCCCCTCATGTCAGCGCCCAACTGCTCCAGGTTATTCTGGTCGGACAACACCCGGAACTCGAGAAGAAACTTGCTCACTCTCGGTTTGATTCCCTTCGCCAAAAAGTACATTTTCGTTGTCAACTCGAACATCTCAAACCAGAAGAGGTCCAGGCTTTTATCTACCACCGCTTACGATTAGTGGGATATGAAGGCGAGGATCTGTTTAGCCCTGAGGTCATTGACCTCATCACCACATATTCTGGGGGCATTCCGCGGGTCGTGAACCTCATTTGTGACAATGCCCTACGCTTGATCAGTGACGCGTCACGGCGCATCGTTACGCCTGACGATATACAGGAAGTCATCACCACACTCCGTCTGCGCGGTCGTCAACACGGCGGTCACACTGATGAAGTCGCAGATCCAGTGGAGGGCACGCCATCGGAGATTCCTGTCTCCGTTGCACCTCTGCCTGAGCCTCCTGCCCCAGCAAGCAAGTGGCAATCGCTCGCGTGGGGAGGTGCAGGATTTCTCTTTGTCCTTCTTGGCTTCCTGCTCTTTACCATGCTCCAGGTGCCGCAACCGCCCCGCCCCACAGAGGTCGCACGTACGGTGAACGACCCGATTGGCGAGCGCCTCTCGCCTCCTGCTGCGATGCCTGTGACTGAGGTGTCACCAGCCCCCGTCCATCCAGCAACGGCATCACCCGCTGTGAATGACCCGCGAGTGCAACGAGGGCACACCATTGTCGATAGGCTCAAAGCCCGCTATCACAGCCTTCATCCCATAGCCTGGGGGTTAGCCACTGCGACCCCAGCCGTGGCGCTGATTATTCCAGAAGACGAATGGCGGCGCCTCTCCAAAGACGATCAGATCAACCTGACGATGTATTTAGAAAGCATTATCCCGACGGTACGCACGAACCCGGACCCCTATGTAGAAGAGTTTCGCACCAGCACGGTCTATGAACCGTTCCGGCATAAACTGACTACGCTCTGTTCAGATTGTTGGATTCTTGGGACTGGTCACGTATCGGGCGAAGGGAAAAAGGCGGTGTTTGATAAGATCATTGTCCAGGGGAACTCTCTCTGGGAGAACGCACCCAGTGAAGGGCGGGGCATGAATGCATTATCGTTCCGCACCGTAGCCAAAACCGACCAATAGTCGTGGGCAGCGGAACAGGCCAGTGACGGCTACACCATCAACACTGCCCCCAGTGCAAGCAAAACCTCAATGGTGAGCCGTCTCCACTTTCGCGGTGGTATGGGCGTAGCGCCATGTTCCTCTTGACGCGATACCACGGGAATAGCGTCATCGATCGAAGATGGTCCTGACTCAGGAATGTCCCGAAGACGCAACGCCGTCACCGCTTCCTCAACCATCTGAGCAGATACGGTTTCGCAGCGAGCATCACGTGCGAAGAGCAAAGCCTGATGACAAATGTGATCAATGAGGCGAGGAATTCCTTGCGACGCACGCGCAATATGCGACACCGCGTCAGCGTCAAAAAGATCTCGTCGTCCCCCACCCACTGCGTGTACGCGGTGAACAAGGTAGGCAGCAACCTCATCTTCCGTAAGCCCAGTCAATCGACATCGCAGCGCAACACGTTGAAAAATAGGGCGTAAGTCAGGCTCCGTGAGTCGTTGTTCAAGTGCGGGTTGACCAACAAGAACAATCTGTAAGAGCAGCTGGGTGCCAGTTTTGTCGACTGCGGCGAGCATCCGTAGCCCGCCAAGCACCTCATCGTTCAAGCGCTGCGCCTCGTCGATAAACAGCACGGCAGTACGACCGTTCCGCATGAGTGCGTGTAGGTGCGCACTGAGCATTCGCAGCTTTTCCACTCCGTCACTCTCGGTGCTGGACAATTCAAGGGCAGTACAGAGAAAGGACAATACGTCATCAATGGTTGCGTACAGAACGTTCGAGCCGTCAAGATAGACGCACGAACCTACGGCCTCCGCATCCTGCATGAGGCGCTGGACCAAGGTCGTTTTCCCAGTGCCGCGCTCCCCCGTGAGCAGGAAAAATCCCTTATGATCGTGAATACCGGAAAGCAACGTAGCATACGCCCGCTGATACACGGAATTGCTGAAGAATGTCGGAGATGCCATGGCAGTATCCGCGAATGGCTCTCCGCACAAAGCGAAATGTTCAGTGTATGAGGACAAGCGACCCCCTTCCCCTCAGCCCGCAACAGCAGTCGTACTGATGAACGCTCCCCCACAGGCCCCTTACATACGTCAGAAGTTCTGGCCGCGAGCACTTGCTTCGCGCGGTCCCGAGGCACGAAGCGAACGCTCAGTAACTGACGATAAGGGACACATCGGGACTCACCACGCGCTCACTGTGTCGCATTTTCAGCAAGTTTGCAATCGGTTCTTTTCTTTGTTTCCTCCGGGCTTTCCCTAGCAGAAGACTCTCAGCTAAGATGAAGGTTGTGGTTTGCGGTGTCTGGTTCCTTTTTACCCATGAAAGACTGCGATCGTGGCCGTACGGAGAGAGGTCCCATTTGAGAGAAAAAAATGAACCTCCAGAGATCTAGCTTCTATGCTCACGAAGTAGAAAATGGAACTAGAGAAGAGAACGATCATGTACACACACTATTTTGGTTTTCGCGAAGAACCTTTTAGCATCACTCCCGACCCACGCTTCTTCTATGCAAACCCCGGGCACGAAGAGGCATACGCCAGCGTCATCTACGGCATTCGTCAACGTAAAGGCTATATGTCGCTGATTGGCGAAGCGGGCACCGACAAAACGACATTGCTCCGCCGCATTGTCGCGGACCTTGAGAAAACGATTCGCGTCGCCTTTTACTACTACAACACCACGCTGACCTTCGACGAATTTCTCGATTTTATCTGCACGAGTTTTGGTCTACAGACGAAAGAGGGGCGAAAGCTAGAAAAGATCCAGGCGCTCGATAAATTTTTGCGTGAGCGGTTTGCCGAAGGCGGGACTGGCGTCCTCATTATCGATGAAGCACACCACTTAGCGGATGAAGTATTAGAGAACCTCCGCCTCTTATCGAACATTGAACTCGACAATCACAAACTGCTACAAATCGTCCTCGTCGGACAACCAGAACTGGAACAGAAACTCGATCGCCCCGAACTCCGACAACTGAAGCAGCGCATTGCCATTTCCTGCCGCTTGGGATGCCTCAAACCGCAGGCCATAGAACCCTTCATTCATCATCGTATGCAGACTGCTGGCTGCACGCGGTACGACGTATTTACCCCGCAGGCGATCCAACTCATCGCCGCACGTTCGGATGGTATTCCTCGTGTCATCAATACGATTTGTGACAACTCTCTCTCCGTCGCCTACCAGGCCTCGCAGCTCACCGTCTCCGAACAGATGGTCGAAAAGGTGACAGACAATCTCCGCTTAAAAGGCGCACTGCCGTCGCAAAAGGCCGCTCTCGATCAAGATGGCACCAAGAAGGCGCCCGTACTGCGCCTCGACGACGAACCGTGGGGCCGCCGCGCAACCCCGAATGCGTCAAATGGGGTACCAGAAATCTGGGTCGGGGAACGTCCCTGGGGCTGGACTCGCCAGTTGCATTGGGTTGGTATTGGCACAGTCGCGGCGTTGTCATTACTCTACCTCGGGAACAATGTGTTCTTCCCTGCACGCGCAGGCGACCCCCAAGCAAAAGCGGTGGGCGTCGTTGACACACGTTCGACACCTCCACCACAACCAGCCAGAACGATCGACCGACCAACACTCGCACCCCCGACATCGACGGAAACCGTCAATGTTGCGCAAACGACCAATGGGCCAGCATCAAGCTCGGCCCAGCCTCCGGTATCTTTACCAACGACGACCACGCATGAGCCGGTACAGCAAAAAGTGGTCAAGGCAGAACCAACTGTCCTGGCGTCTTTGACACAGGAACCCACCACCCTAACCACGGTTCCTAGCGAATCTGCGCCACCGCAGGCAGAACCTGCACCCGTCACTACTACTCCAGCTCCGGTGCCACCGACACCACAATCAGTAGCAACAGCGGTGAGCCCCACGCCGACGAGCGCCCAGCCCCCGACGCCAGCAGTGCTCCCAGACGCTTCCAGAATAGACAGCAACGGTCAGGCGGTGACAGTCACTCGTGGTGATGCGGTTTCAGAATTGGTCTTACGTGTCTATGGCAACTACAGTGCACTCGCGCTCGATCTGATTAAAGAGTTCAACCCGGACATTACCAATCTGGATCGTATTCTCATCGGTCAGCGCTTGGTACTGCCCTCACTCTCTCGCGACACGCTTATGCGTCAGCAGACCGATGGCACCTATAAGCTGATTCTTGGGACTTTTCCCACAGCCATCGCGGCAGAGAAAATGGCCCAATCTGTCCGCAGTTCGGGGTACAACGTCAGCCTGTCGAGGCGCCAGGTAACAGGGGCGCGGATTTTCTATCGCGTCGAGCTCGACAAACTGCCTGACGTTGCCACTATCGATCAGGCGTGGAAACTGGTGGCAGGAAATCAATCGTAGAGACCGAACGCATCAAGCTGAGGCAACACTCACGATCGACACCTGCTCGTACAGCACTTGCGCGATCAGTAAACGGTCGAATGGATCATTGTGGTGTGGGTAAAGTCCCGCTTGGACGTCGGCATACTCTACTGTCACAGGCAAAATGCTGACTCCCAGATCACGGATCGCCTGCGTCATCCACTGACGGTATGGAAACGAAAGGTCAAGCTTTTTCGTCCCGACCTTAATTGCCATTTCCCAGACGGTAGCTGCGCTTACTAACAAGAAGTTTGAGAGATCCTCCAAGACGATTTTGGCTTGTGACCCTAACAACGACGGATTGTCTACGGCCCAGAGGGAGGTGTGAGTATCGAGCAGTAACCTCACTCCATGTACTCCTTGAAATCCTCCAGTGGAGCATCAAAATCCGGTGCCATGTACAACACGGTCCCTTTGAGCGTTCCCAACTGCCGCTTCGGTTTGGAATCTGCAGTTGCGACCAACCTCGCCACCGGCCGATCATTCTCAGTAATGATAACTTCCTCATGCGGCTGCAGTCGATGAATCAAATCCACAAGCGAAGCTTTTGCTTCCTCTGATGAAAATCGGCGATTCCTTCATTGCCAGAAAATTCGACCAGGGCTTCGCCCTGGACCCACAGAAAATCAGAAAAAAGAATTCAGAACAGTCCAGCTACTGGGCGCAACGAAAACCGACAACGTCGTCGCGGCTGCCTGGCTCGTACCCGAGGCGGGCGGACGCGCGGGCGTGCTGCGGGCGAGAGTACCACGAACCCCCACGAACGACGCGGGCATTCTTCTTTTCGTCATACCAATCCGCCGCCCATTCCCACACATTGCCCACCATATCTAAAGCTCCATAGGGGGACTTCCCACCAAGAAAAGAGCCCACAGGTGCTGTTCCATAAAAACCATCATCATACCCTTCAGCAATTTTCCATGTTGGTTGATTCTTTTTCGCCGTCTCATCAGTAATATTCGCTGCCTTCCCTACCGCTTCGTACCCTATGTTTCCCCACGGATACTTGCGACCATCCGTCCCTCGCGCAGCCTTCTCCCATTCTGCTTCAGTTGGTAACCGCTTCTCCACTGACTCACAAAAGGCTTTCGCTTGATTCCACTCTACACAGTTGACTGGATGACTCTCACGGCCCGCCTTTCCCCAATTGCATGCCCAGGCAAATTCCGGCTGCTCTTTATTGTCCCAATACGGCATCGTTAACCCTTGACTCGAACATTTATTCGCATCCACACACTGGGCAAACTGCGCTACCGTCACTTCTGTCTGATCAATCAGGAATTCTGATAAGTTCAGTCGGCTTGTCGCCTCGTCACTATCACATTCTGTATCGACATCCTTATTACAGCCCATAAAAAACTCTCCGGCGGGTATACGAACCATACCGGCAGTGTTTCCTTGCTCCTCGTCCAGTTGCGTCGGGTCGATTTGCCAGTTCTTCAGCGTCGTCAAAATTACACCAATTTTCACTGCCTCTGCACGACTCGGAGGAACAATCGCTTTCACAATGCCAATGAGTCTTCCTTGTTCGTCAAACACTGGCCCGCCGGAATTTCCTTCATCAATGCTCTGGTTAGTAAACTCAAACAAGCGCGAATCAGTTGCATTGATATTCTGGAGGGTGTTCGCCAATGCCGCCAGTTGCCAATCCGCTCCTGCGGGATGACCAATAGCGGAGATGCGATCGCCAAGGTTCAGCCTCTCAACGTCTCCGCGCAAAAAACGCGGAAGCGCTTGCGGAATTTTCTTTTCAGCCGTTGGCTGCACGGTCAGGACCGCGAGGTCAAGTTTTGTATCAAACTGATAAACGTTCGCCGCAAATGGTACGTTCGCTTTCCCGGGAAATCGCACGGTTACAGCTTGCGCATCTTTGACGACGTGCCAAGCGGTAACGATCGTTGCAACTCCATCGGTATTGGCAAGAATAACCCCTGCACCAGTTTCTTTTGCAACGATCTTGACGACACCTTTTGTTAAGGACGAGTAATCAACATCAGCAAACGCGAAGAAACCAGGCAAGAAAACCTGGCAGATACAAACAAACGTAAAGATACTCCATCCGTGCCCACCACCTCTTCGCATTGCCTACGCTCCTGTTGGTATTATCTTCCAGCGTTCAAGAATCGCTACAACCGTCGTCACAAGGAATAGCATCACCGAAAGATACAGCACCAATGTCTCCTGATGATGCAGCCATGCCAGCACAGACGGGAGACGGCTTTGCATCGCCCCTTTCGTTCCCGTTCGCAGCTCTCCAACGCTACCAGCTACAGCGACCCGAAGGCCAGTGTCGAGAGATACAGGACGTAGGGTAACACTGCTCAGCTTCTTGAAAATAACGAAGTCTCTCGGTCGTACACCAATTTCCCTTCCTACTTCTTCAATCGCTATTTTTCCCTCGCCAATGATAGTCGATGCTTCTGTTCCATTTTCTTCGTCGAGTTGTTTCAGATCGAACGCATCGGCGATAGGAATAGGACTATCTGTTTCTTTCCACAAGATGCTTTCCGCCAAATCGAGTCCAAGTGTTACACCACCGGGAGCACTCTGGAAATGAACGATACGCCTGGAGTCGCTCCCCAAACGCCAGCGCGCGCCTGCGTATTCACGCCCATTCTTGTCCGTGATGGGACACTCGACACAAGAAAACTGGAGAGTTGGCGGAGTGACGACCTTACCGGTAACTGCATTGCGAGAAACATGGACATTGAGGGAATGTGGTTCTGCTTCCAGCCACGAAAACATCACTGTTGAGTGTGGTTGCAGGTCCAGACCGTTCAGACTCACCTCGCGTAAGGTCACCTGAGAGGATTCGCGATTAACCAGTCCAATAGTCACAGACTCTAAATGTCCGAGTGATCGCCACGGTCCAGCATCAGCGGTTTGCGCCTGCTGGACCTCTTGCACCTCAAGAGTGCCATCACCAAGCAGCACGCTATCCACCCCCGACAGAGTAAATGCCTTCGTATTGATACTCCTAAACAGATCTGACGGTATTGGCTCACCGATCACGAACGAGAGCTGACTCACCTTCAGGTCACCAGTGACGTAAACGCTTTTGGGCAGCAGGGCAAGAACAAGGAAAAGGACAGCAACAGCAGCAGCAAGAGCAGAGAGCCAACGAGCTTTTGTGAGTCGGTGCTGCGCAAGCGCACTTGACGCGCGCATTGATGAGGTTTGCTGGGAAGTGCGGGTTTCGCTTGAAGTACCACGATGAACTGCGGCTGTCTGAGGCTTGGCTTGTTGCTCGGTTAATTGTTTTTGGAGCAACGCGATCCGTGCATCCTCACAAGTACCAGTAGACTGCGCTCCTAACATGGCCAGACCGCGTACAAGCTCAGGAACAAGCGTATCAATGCCTTTGGCTGGAATATGAAAGGATGTTGCTGTCCCAATCGCCTGTCGCCATGCTGGTGCGCGTTGCTGGAACTGGTCATGGGTCACGTCGCACAAGATTGGCACGATGGGTTTTCCATTTTCGTGGGCTCGATCGACTTCTCGACTGATTTGGTGAGATGCGAGCGCGGCAGAGGAAATAAGCAGGATCACAGCTTGCGACTTCTCAATCGCCTCCCCAGTTTGCACAAGGTACGATGGGCCAGGTACGCTATCAATCTCGTAACACCAAGTCGAATACCCCGCAGCTTCAAGACCAAGCGCAATTTGCAGAGCTACTGCAGCATCTTCCTGCACGTGACTCAGAAAAATGTCGCTCATCTGAGTTGTCGTTCCCCGGTGTTCATGCGCGCTCGCACTCGTATGTTCGTACTCTTGAGAATAGCTCAGATTACGGCATGGGCTTGTGGTAGAAGGAGTATTCTTCTAACGGATTCTCGGCAGGCATGTCCGAGAATCCTTCAACCTTGACGCGCATCCATCCTTCACAAAGTCCACGAGCATCCAAATCAACGACAAACGGCAGCGAACCGCGTTTCTCTCCATCAGATCACGTCTCCGTCCGTACGAGCTTCCCAGTATCACATGTAGCAGTCTCACAGGTAGAGAGGGTATGCGTCACGCGGTGAAGAGTTCTGGCTGGTCGGAAATACAGCTTATAAGCCGTGACAGCTTTTGGGGAAGTATCAGTATAAATAATCGTTGGGGCAATTCGCGTTCCTGTCTTTTCCCCGATTCGGACGGTAACACCAAGCGTAGACAAAGGAATCCTTTTGGGACGCAAAAAATCTTTGGTTGGCCAAGTGAATTCATTCCATTGTTGAGACTCCCACTCCGTCTGCACCGCTTCCATCCAGTAAAGTCGCTGCGTTTTTCGTAATTGTCGGGCAGACAGAAAGGCTGACGAAGCATCACGTGGCAGGAAGAATTTCACTCGCAATGTAATATCGGGAGGTTCTCCTTCAGGAAGGAAAGCTGGAGAGGCAATGAAGGATAAAAGAACAAGACGAGGAGTCGCTACCGGAAACCCTTTTGTTCCCTCGTAACGGTTGTCAAATGTGTTCTTGCGTTTCCACTCTTCATCCTCTTGCGCAAAGACCACAACCACCAAGGCAAGAAAACCAACACATCCCCACGCGACTATTCTCTGCAGTTGTATGCTTCTGGTCATTCCCCATGTACCCCAATACCTCCCTACACTTATCACTCTCAGTCAGGGGTTTGCAAGGAAAAGTAAGCAGAAGAGAAACGGCCGTGACTTTATCCCAGCCTACATCTACAGCAATTTGCAATGGTCCTTAGCTCAGCTCCCAACATTCGACCCTCACCCTAGCCCTCTCCCTGGCAGGGAGAGGGGAGTACGAACGCAGACAGTCCTTATTCTCCGAGTAAATACAACTCCAAACTGCTCTAGTAGCAGCAAAAACGGCAGCAACCCTTAGGACTGCTACCGTTACAAGTTGCCGACATTCGTGGAATATAAAGTGGAGCTGATCGGGATCGAACCGACGACCTCTTGAATGCCATTCAAGCGCTCTCCCAGCTGAGCTACAGCCCCACACAGAGGAACGAAACAAGGGATAAGGAAAGTGGTGGGATGGTGCCACTTTCCGCTGAGACAGTCAACTCCTATTGCTTGAGGGGCGTCAGCGCTACAGCAAACGGACCATCCCCAACTTCGACCGATCCGATACGACTGTTTGTGAGCGTACTAATGACATCAACCAGTCGTTCGTTGCCGTTGCGCCCGAATACCGCAACAAACACCCGTTTCCCTTTTGCCGACACCACCACCCCGTCCGGTTCGGTAAAGGTGGGAATCGCGTTGATTTGCTTCTTGGTTTCGGTGTCAAAGGCGACCACAGAGAAATCGAGCACACTCGAAATATAGGCGCGCCTTCCATCGGGATCGAATGCCACCCGTATTGGTGAAAAACCTACCTTAATCGGCTCGCCAATCACTGTGTTCTGCGCGGTATCAACAATAGATATCGAGTCACCATCAAAATTGATCACGTACGCTTGCTTTCCATCGGGACTGACCGCAACGCCGCTGGGGCCTTCGCCAATCTTGTCGCTAATCGTCGTCACGACAGCGTTCGTCCCGGTATTAATGACCGAAACCGTATTGTCGGCATAATTGGATACATAGGCAAAATTGCCATCCGGTGTCAGCGCTACCTCTTGGGGCTCTTTTCCGACGTTCACGTTAGTCACAATTTGTCTTGTCGCCGCATCAAACACCGATACGGTATTGGCTTTGCCATTGACGATATACAATTTGGCATTGTCGGGAGTCACCACCACCGACTGCGGCCCTTTCCCCACTGGGACGGTCGCACTGACGGTGTTGTCAGCAACGTTAATGATCGAGAGCGTGTCACTTCCAGTATTGGTCACATAGGCCGTTGCGCCGTCTGGGCTGATGGCGATACTCCGCGGTGAACTGCCGACTTTGATGGTCTTCACAATGTCGTAGGTCGCCGTGTTGACCACGGAGACTGTGTTATCCAGGAGGTTTGTCACATATAGTTTCTGCCCGCCGGTGCACTCACGCGTATCAAAGGAGCACACTGGTGTACATTTGAGGTTACCACCAGTGAACCCCAGTGAGGTGCAACTCGCGCCATTCAATGATGGTCCCTCAGTACTTTCCGGCGCTCCGGGATCACATTCTTCCGTCGTAGGAGCAACGTTCCCGTCACCGCAGTTCGACAGCGTGACAAAACATTGGCAGGCTTCGTTCCAGGTAAAGTCAGCAGTCACTGTTCGTGTCGCCGCTGTCCCACTCCGGTCTCTCCCTTCTACCTTTAATTTCTCGACCCGAAGCGTCCGATTCGCCTGGACGAATACCTCAGCAACCGATGGGAGATCAATCCGATCGATAAACGAAAGGTCACCGAGCCGGACGACTGTCACCGGTAATGAGAACGTCTTCTTATCGTTGGTCGTTTGAATAACCACTTCCAAGGTCTTTGGTGGAGCAGCGAGATCATTTAAATTCACCTCAGTGGCAAACCCGCTGTTGCCCGCCTGAGGAAAATCTGTGTTCGCTGCTGCCACATCCGGACGCGGGGTACAGCACGGGATCGTTTGCTGTAGTTTCCCGTCCAGCTGGAGTTCAACCTTGGTCACGACAGAGCCACTCGTTGTCGAAAACGCCCACCCCGAAATCAGCGTCTTACCGGAGAGCGCGGAAAGCCCGAATACGGGATTTTCTAAATTGGCACGAACCGTATCTCCCTCTGCGGCGCGGGATTCTCGCTCTGGTGCAGTGAACGCTTGCAGCGGTCGGTTATCCGTATCATTGTCTGGTCTGGTTGGGTCCCTGGTATTCTCAGAGTCAATAATGCCCAGCGCTTGTCGATCAGGTTGCCATCCCAGGGTCAGCCTCACCTGGCGTGTCCGCGGGTCAGGAGTCGGTTCGACTGGTTTTTCAGTGACATCAACAAACGGCAGACGAATTTCCCGCCCTTCTTTATTGGGGTCTGAGGTCACTAAGTTGAGGTCGCTCAGCAACACGAACCCGCCCACGCGAATCACTGTCACTTCGTGATCGATAATCACGGGAGCCGAACCACGATCGTCAGTGATCTGTACCCCGATTTTATGAGAACCCGAAGTGAGTTCACTAAAAGTGACTACACGGGCAAATCCACTATTGACAGCTTGCGGAACGGAAGGATTCGCTGCCGCGACATCGCCGCGCTGGCCTGGCCAGGCAATGTCTCCCCCTGGCTCAACGATTTTCTCATCGACGCGAAGTTTGACTGTAATCTTTGCTTGCGGGTCGGTGGAAAACGCCCAGCCAGTCACCGCACCAATCCCGGTCACTTTCTGCTTAGTCGCGGGACTCTCTAACACTGCCCGAATCTCAGCAATAGCCAGGTGCGGTATTATCCACAGCAGAGCCACCAGGCCCCAGAAAAAACGACCATAGTAAACGAACAGCTTCATAAAGGTCCTGCTCGTGCTGTCTTCAGCACATGTTTAGTGCGCGCTCGTGTTCCCCTCGTGAACCGCGACAACCCGGATTGCTGCCGTGTTTGCCGCTTGCAGCAGCCGTGGTTTATCAAGCATGAGGGTTTTTCCGCTTTCCACAGCCAGCACCGCAGCATTCACTTCCTGCATCACGGCAATGGTTTCTGGTCCCACCGCCGGGACATCAAAGCGTAAGTCTTGTTGAGGTTTGCTGACTTTCACAATCACCGTCCCTGCCCCACCTAGGGTTCCACCACGACGGATCGTGGCATTGGTCCCTTCGACACCTTCCACCGCAAGTACAGTTCCACGCTTGACGACGACACTTTGGCCAATGTCCCAGCGACCAATTTCTTTGGCAACGGCGAAGCCGAAGCGAATATCTTCCCACTGCTGAGCATCTGGCTCCGCTGTCGTTAGCGTTCCAACGCATGGAACCAATGAGGACAAAAACCGGGTTGATTCCACAACCTCGATGCCTTCACTTTCTAGCTCTTGGGCAACACCACGGAGAATGACATCATCCTTGAGGCTCGACAGTCGACCAATAAACGCCATCCCTCGCCCATCGGGTTGGAAGTGAGCAAAGGCACCAGCTTTGCTAATCCCGCCAGCCATCACCACCTGCGTGACCCCAGCGTGATGAAATGTATCGAGCATCTTGCCGAGTTCTCCTACTTTTATCCAGGTCACGGTCGGCACCAGCGTAACAATCTCGTCTGGAGTTTCTCCTTCATGTGCCACAGCGACAATCTCGACACCCTCTGCTTGTGCGGCTTCAGTAAAGATGACGGGAAACCGTCCATTCCCAGCTATCAACCCTAGACGTGCCATAACTTCTCGCTGGTGGATCTACAACGCTTCTTCTCCACCTTCAGGATCAGCATTGCCACGCGGGCGACACACCCCGCGCTGCGATTCCGCAACAAACGCAGTGAGATGAGCAACAGCGACAGAAGCGCTGAATTCTTCCCGTAAGCGTAGAACAGCGTCTTTCAGTGGGAGCGCTTCGGCAAACAGCGTCCGATATGCTTTCTTCAGCGCAGAAATTTCCTCAGGCGCAAACCCGCGTCGCTTTAAGCCGATAAGATTGAGGCCGTTGAGGTGTGCACGATCTCCCGTGGCCACACAATAAGGAGGGACGTCTTGTGATACCATCGCACCACCCGCGAGCAGTGCCGACTCACCGATACGCGTAAATTGATGAATCGCCACCAGTCCGCCCACGGTGACATAGTCCTCAATTGCCACATGCCCCGCAAGCGTCGCCCCATTGGCAAGCACGGTGGAATTCCCAATTTGGCAGTCATGCGCCACATGGGAGTAGTTCATCAGCAGATTATGATTGCCGATGCGCGTCACCATCCCGCCACCTTCGGTCCCGAGGTGCAACGTGGCAAATTCACGAATGGCGTTATGATTGCCAATGATCAACTGGCTCTCTTCGCCGCGATATTTCTTGTCCTGCGGAATCGCGCCGATACTGGCAAACTGAAAAATCTGATTCTCGCGTCCAATGGTCGTCCGCCCTTCAATGACGACATGTGGGCCAACACGAGTTCCCGCACCTATCGTCACATACGGGCCAATGACCGTGTAGGGGCCAATCTCTACGCCGCTGCCAATCTGGGCTTCGGGTGCAACAACCGCAGAAGGATGGATAAACGAGGCCGTGTACGTCACGACCGCGCCTCCTGAGGGCGGTCGACCTCAAACACGACGGTAAACTCCAACTCAGCAGCGGTTTTTCCATCCACCTGCGCCGTCCCGCGCATTTTCCAAAAAGACCCTCGTCGGCGGACGGTTTCGACCTCTAGTCGCAACTGATCACCAGGAGTGACCTGCTGACGAAAACGGACACGGTCGAGTGACGTGAGCATGGCCAGGACACGATCGTGGTCGTCAACTTCTCCCGACGTCAAACGTGCGAGGATCCCTCCAGCCTGTACCACTGCCTCGCAGAGTAAGACTCCGGGCATAATGGGATAACCGGGAAAATGGCCAGTAAAGAATGGCTCGTTGATGGTGACATTTTTGATCGCGACAATCCGCTTCCCAGCCTCGATCTCCACTACGCGGTCGACCAAGAGAAACGGGTAGCGGTGGGGAAGCAGCGTTGCGACCTGGATACTATCCATACGTGTTAATTAGCTGCGGCCTTGGCAGGCGCAGGGCTCTGGGACACTTTCGTCCCTTTCTGGTTGTAGGCTTTGATAATTGTCTCGGTCAGGTCAATAGCTTTGGCACCATACAACACGACGGTGTTGTTTCCCTCAAGGATGACCGTGTAGCTTCCCTGTTCGCCAACGCTTTGTACCACCTCACGCAGCCCCTCAAGGATACGGCCAGTCAATTGACGGTCTTTGATCTGCAGTTCTTGTTGCATGTTTTTGTAGACACGCTCGAAGTCAGTGAGCTTATCGCGATAGTCTCGCTCAAGGGCATCGCGTTGTTCATCGTTCAGGAGGAGGCCCTTTTTCTCAAGTTCTTCTTTGAGCTTCTCTACTTCACTTTTTCGTTTTTCTAGCGTTTGCTCAGCTCTGTCTACTTCTGCTTTGAACTGCTCTTTGGCTTGCTTTCCAGCCTCTGAATCATTGAGCGCTTTCTGTAAATCGACATATCCGAGCTTGAGCTCTTCTGCCTGCACGTCGATCGGGGCAAACAGAAATACGCTTGAGAGGATCAACAAGGAAATACGGTTACACATGTTCGCTTCTCCCTTATGCGTTGATCCTCGTGCTGACGAAGATCAACAGTATCCGTCGATGAAGTTTTAACGTCTGAATACTTTGTGTTACTAGAATGGAGACATCCCACCATAGCCGCCACCAAAGTATCGCCCGCCACCATGTCCAATACCAAAGTTCCCGAAGGAGAAATGCAGCGTGCTCGTCCGTTCATCCCGTTTTGGGTTCAAGGCTTTACCCATTTCGATACGAATGGGCCCAAACGGAGAGCGCCAGCGAACACCCGCTCCCACCGAATAGCGGAGATCACTAAAGTCGATACCGTTTCTTTGGGTAAACGCGTTCCCCATATCCGCAAAGACAACTCCTTTGAGGTTGAGCTGCTGAACAATAGGGAAAGTGATTTCGTTGTTGAAAATCATCTGTTCACTGCCACCGATTGGTCGGCGGTACGTCCGTTTTCTCTGGGTTCCATCGGCTCTTGTCACAGTGACAATCACATCTTCACGTGGCCCAAGGCTACGTTCGCCAAAGCCGCGAATCGAATTGATTCCACCAGGAAAATAACGATCGAACAGTGGCATATCATCTTTCAAGATGCGTCGGCGTTGCGTGCCAATATGGCTCTCTTCAACGAAGTCGATATCACCGAGACCATAGCCAAAGAATCCACCAGTCATCCAGGTAAACTGGCCCCACCTGGGGCTATTATATACAGGTAGGAAATAGCGGGCCTCAAGCTCAGCCTTCTGATAGGTCACCCCACCACCAAAACCAGCGAAGCCCAGTGAGAGGCTATGATAGGAACCACCGGTCGGATCCATGAAATTGTTCAGGGTATTGCGCATCAGCGTCGGACTAATCAAACCGGTTGTTTTCGTACCACGCTCGGCACGAATTGCCGCCGGCGTGATCTGATCGAAATTCGAAATGCGCGCGCGTTCCCACTGGTAGTTGACGCCGAGGTAGACATCCTCAAGGCCATATCCGAACAATCGGGTATAGCCTAACGCACTGATAGGATAGGAGAGGCGAACTCCACCACCGGTCCCAGCCCGATCAAAGTCTTCAAAGGCAAATTGCCAATCAAAGAGACTGGCCCCAACGGAAAATCGCGTATCAAGAAAATAGGTATCGTAGAAACTGAGCATGGAGTTCTTGTAGCGCGTCCCAAGGCTCGCACCGAGCACGAGTTGCTGACCGCGACCAAACAGGTTGTTCTCCTGTATGCGAGCGGTCCCGATGATGCTGGTGGATGAATTAAATCCTGCGCCAACGCTAAAGGCACCGGTCTGTGCCTCTTTCACATCGACCAGGACGTTCAGCAGATCATTGCGCGGCCCACGCTGTGTTGCCACGTTCACATCTTCAAAAAACCCTAAACGCTGGACTCGCTCCTTGCTCATCTGTAAGCCAGAAGCGGAGAACAACCCTTGCTCTTCAATGCGGAGTTCGCGACGAATCACTTTGTCGCGCGTTTTGGTATTGCCAGCAATCTCAACACGATCGACATACACTTCGGGCCCTTTATCAACCCGATAATTGACATCCACCGTCTTCGTTTCTGGCCGGACGTTGGTTTCAGGCTCAACGTTGACGAAGGCAAATCCTTGATCACTAAAATAGCCCGTGAGACGGAAAACATCATCACGTAACATACTGGCTTTGAACATTTTCCCTTTCTCGAGGGCGATGCGCTGTTTTGCCCCATCTTCTCCACCTGGGACCTCGCCAACGAAGCCGATCTCACCGACCGAGAATTGTTCACCTTCATCAATACGAATCGTGACATACAGACCGTCTTCTTTACGTTCAACTTTCGGCTCACCGACGCGTACGTTGATATAGCCATTGTCGTAATAGAAGGCGGTCACGCGCTCGACATCGGTCTTGAGCGCGTCGTTATTGAGGACGCCCGTGTTCATGAAACGAGAAAGAAAGTTTCTTTTTCTCGTCTGAATAATTGCGCTGAGTTGCGTAGCGGAAAGCGCTTTGTTGCCTTCGAAGAGCAGATCTTTGATTTTGATGCGCTCGTTCTCAGTTACCGTAAAAGTAAGAATCACATCACCGGACTCTTGTTGCTCAGTGCGATAGGTGATGTCGGCATCCAGATGCCCTTTCTTCTCATACTCTTTCTTCACTTCTTCAACACCACGACGAATTCTGACAGGGTTGAGAATCGTCCGCGGATGTACTTTCAGCTTATTTTCGATTTCAGTCTTCGAGAGTGTCTTTTGCCCCTCAATACGTACCTCACGGAGCAGCGGGCGTTCGTTCACCGAGTAGGTGAGAACCGTACGTCCTTTGTCTTCTGTCACTTGCGCTTCCACATTTTTGAAGAAGCCCATATTGTAGATCGCCTTGATATCGCGATCGACTTGCTCCTCGTTCAAGGGCTCACCAATCATGCTTTTGATGTAGACGCGAATCGCCTCCTCCTCAACGCGGTCATTCCCCGAGACTTGAATCTGGCCAATCGACCGACCTGCAGGCGATGGGGCAGGATCAGCAGGGGAAGTCGGCGGAGGCGCCTGCTCAAGCTTCTGGGGTGAACCAGAGGGAGACGTTGCGTTAAGATTATCAGCCTGTGCTTGATTGAGAAAAAGCAGGAAGGCCGCACTTACCACCCAGATCGTGCGTATCATAATTCAGGGTACTTCTGTGAATACTTCTTTCACACGTGACGAGATTCCCGTAACAGAATCCCCATTCATTGTAAAGTCGCTAATCAGGACTTCTCCCCACATTAGGTTCGCTCCCCAATTCCGGCTACAGTGGACACGACAAACAATGACTCATCCCAGCCCCATATTTTGTCTCGTTAGGGAGCACAATTGCATGACCCAACAACGTCGTCACCCCTTGCCTCGGTTGCGTTATCTTGCGCCTCTCCTCGTTCAACTTGCCATAGGCCTTTCAGGTGGCTGGCTCTTATATCCGCAGCCAGGATATGCCGCTGTCATAGAAATCTTTCCACCAGCAACGTTCTCTTGTAACGAGCAGTTTGAAACTGTCGCGAATACGCTGAAGCCGGGGGACGAACTGGTGTTACGCGGAGGAACCTATTCCCAAGACTGCTACCGCGCCATCACGGTCAATGGCACAGCGACACAGCCCATCATCATTCGTGCAGCAACTGGAGAGAAGCCGGTAATCACCCGCTCGACCGCGGCGAGTCAACTCCAGAACAATATCGATATTGCCAACTCCTCATATCTGATCATCCGTGGATTGCGGTTTCGCGGCGGTGATGGTGGAGTCCGCCTCATCAGTAGCCACCATATCACGATCGAAGACTGCGAGATCTTTGAAACCTTGAATAACGGCCTTCGTGCCAATACCGGTAATGCGGACGGACTGATCTTCCGCCGCAATCACATTCATCATACTGGCTTGAACACTACTCGCGAGACCGAAGGCGAAGGGATCTACCTGGGATGCCACGATGGCTCCTGCCGCGTCACCAACAGCCTTATTGAAGGCAACTACATCCATCATCTGCGCGCCACGAGCAGCGGGGGGAACGACGGTATCGAAGTCAAAGTCGGTTCATCCGGCAATATCATCCGCGACAACGTGATCCATGACACAACCAGTGGCGTTCGCTATCCGTGCATTTTTGTCTATGGCGGCGGTACCTCGGCCAATATCGTCGAAGGGAACACGGTATGGAATTGCGGAGAAGGTATTTATGCGGTCTCTGATGCCATCGTGCGCAATAATATTGTCGTCAACTCTGATACGGGTATTGCGACATACCCTCACCAAGCAGTCGCGCAGATGCGCAACCTGACGATTGTCAATAACACAGTCTATGGAGGCTCTGCGTGTACGTTGTTACGTTGGGGCACGGTCAGCAACGGAATTCTCGCCAACAATGCCTTCTATTGTGCTGGCACCACAGCAGTCAGCGCGGTCGGCATCGGCGGTGCAGGACTCACAGTTCGTGCGAATTATCTCGACGGAAGCCTCAGTGGAGCAACAATCGACAACGTGCGGTTCTTTGCTGGTGGCACAGCCTCAGCAGCGTTTGTGAACCCTGGAGGGTTCGATTTCTGGCCGACGGCCAATTCGCCGTTACTCAACAAAGCTGAGGCAAGTGTGAGTCCGCCGACGGACTTTAATGCAAGGCCACGTACTACTCCGTCAGATGTTGGAGCCTATGAGCGAGATGGAAGCACCACAAACCCAGGCTGGCGAGTACTCGCGGGATTCAAGGCACCAGGAGTCCCGAGTTCTCTACCGGCTCCCCCTGCAGCTCCAACGCAACTCGTTGTGCGGTGAGCTGTATCCTCAATCTATCCGATGTAGTTGCTCTCACCGTCTGGCATAGTCGCCAACGTCTGCTGAAAAACACGGAGCGCCGCGGCGTCAAATAAAACGAACAGCATGTGCTGCAGCGAAGTCTGCGTGCTCAAGTGCTTGCGCACTTCTTCGAGCATGATAGTTGCGCAACGAGCGAGCGGAAATCCAGCGATCCCTGTGCCGACTGCCGGAAAGGCAATCGAGGTCAGTTGTTTCTCAGTCGCACGTTTCAGGCTGTTCATGGTCGCCGCCCGAAGGCTGTCTTCGCTCGTGAGGCCACCAAGATGCATGCTGGCGGCATGGATGACATAACGGGCTGTGAGATTGCCACCGTTCGTGAGCGCGGCTTCACCTAATGGGACTGGCCCATGCGCATCACATGCGTGCTGAATGGTGGGCCCGCCTTTGCGTCGGATGGCACCGGCTACTCCGGCACCAAGTTGCAACTCAGTGTTCGCCGCATTGACGATCGCATCAACGTCTGCGTCAGTAATATCGCCTTGGAGCAGACTGACGTGCGTCTTCCAGGTCATCCGCCACGTCTCCGGCTTTTGCTGACGGTTGCACGCACCAGTGTGGAACGTTTCGCACGCCACGCGGCCCGGCGTTCTTCTTGGGCACGTCGCGCCGCTTCGACGCGTTCTTGTCGAGCACGCTCAGCAGCAGCGATCCGTGCTTGTTCTTCATCCTGCCACGCCGAATAGCGTTGCTGGAACGTCGTGTACGTCCCTGAAGGCAGCCGCAGCTGATACCCACGAGGAATCGGCGAAGAACCCTCACGAATCGGACTCCCTAACGCCGGATTGAGGTTACGTATCTCGTCACTCTCTACACCAACAAATTCAGCCACCCGGCTGAGAGACAGTGGAGACTCAAGAGAAATCTCATCATATGCAAGCGGTGCATCCATCTCGAGAGCACCGAAGTGTTTCTTGTGATTGCGCTCGACATCGAGCGCCGCAAGAAACTCAGTATAGAAGTTCCGCGAGGCGAAGCCAAAGTTCTTGCCGCGATAGAGGCGGACAATATCACCGATATCACGCGACCCCACGGTATTGATCGCTGTGGCAACACCACCAGGCCCATGATTGTATGCGGTAATGGCTAATGGCCAAGCGCCAAGTCTCTCATAGTTCGACTTGAGGAAACGAGCAGCGGCTTCGGTCGCAATAAGTGGATCGCGACGTTCATCAATTGCGCTGCTGACCTGCATGTCATAGAGACGACCGGTTGAAGGCATAAACTGCCAGATTCCAGCCGCACCGACTTTTGAGGTTGCCTTCAGATTGAAGCTGGATTCCACGAGGGGAAGACGGGTTAACTCGACTGGCACTCCTTCGCGTTGGAAAATCTCTTCCATCGCCTTGAGATAGCGCCGGGAGTTCTGCACTCCCTCACGGAAACGTTCACGCACGCCAGTCTGAGTACGTAATCGATCCTCTCCAGCAGCAGCCCGGAAACGATCGACATCAGTATTCCCCTTAAAGAGATTCCAGATCTTCTTCTCTTCTGGGTCAAGATTGTCGCAGCTCTCCAGTCCGTCCACACAACCTTGCAACTTCGTCAGTACGGAACGAATCTGCGCCATTTCGAGCTTCGTTTGATCCTGCCGGATCTGGTTGACCGTCGCTTCGTCCAGTTCCTCATCGTCGCGCAGACGACGGAAATCCAGGACACGATAAATTTGCATGGTCTCGGTGTCGTGAATGACGACTTGATAGCGGGAATAGACCGCAAAGATCTTTTTCCAGAAATCAACTTGTGGACGAATGGACTTGGGAATTGGGAAATAGCTATGAGAGGGTTCTTTTTCCTCTCCTCGCGCGTACTCGACATTAAGAGCAAATGCCCATAAAACAACCAAAAAGACCCTACTTACCCAGGCTCCGGCTCTACTCATTATCCCTCCTGCGATGTCGACAGTCTCTGTCCCTCTGCACTACCCAAACCCACGCATCCGGGCGTCTTTCGAGCAAATATCGTCATTTTGCTAGAAGTCTATAGTTCCTGAGTAACAAAAGCTGGCAAACACTGCAACTCTTCAGCGGATTTCCTGAGGAAAAATCGGCGCCTTCACGCTTCTCTCACGACCATAAGTCGGCTATATGAAGGGACAGCAAAGGTTTTTGCTAGCAAAATCAAGGAGTATGAGGGTGACCTTTTCTCGCCATCACATAGTTCGCCCAACTATCCAGCGTATGCATGGGTATGTCCCAGGAGAGCAACCCCAGGACAAACGCTATATCAAGTTGAATTCAAATGAGAATCCGTACCCGGCCTCTCCTCGGGTGCTAGAAGCGTTGCAACACGCTATCGGCGAGGATCTCCGCTTGTATCCCGATCCGGTCGCCAATCGTTTGCGCGATAAGGCTGCCGAAGTCTACGGCTTGAAACGGGAGCAGATCCTCGTTGGCAACGGTTCGGATGATCTGCTGACGATGCTAATGCGGACCTGCGTCGGCCCTGGAGATCGTGTTGCTTATCCAGTCCCGACCTATAGTTTGTATGATGACCTGGTAACGATGCAGGACGGCGAGATTGTCCGCGTACCATTTGCCGATGATTTCTCCCTTCCTCCTCAACTTGCGAACGTTGACGCAAAGCTCACGATCCTGTGCCACCCCAATGCGCCGTCGGGAACGTTACCGACCCACGCTCAAGTTGAAGACCTCGCTCAGCGTGTCTCTGGCATTCTTGTCATCGATGAAGCCTATATCGACTTTGCTGAGGAAACCGCCTTACCGCTCGTTCACAAATATCCCCATGTAGTGATTCTGCGTACCTTCTCGAAGTCATTTTCGCTGGCCGGAATGCGTGTCGGCCTCGCCTTTGGCCACCCGGAATTCATGCAGCAATTACTCAAAGTCAAAGACTCGTACAACGTCAATCGCTTGAGTATCGTGGCAGCCACAGCCGCGCTTGAAGATTATCACTGGATGCAAAAGCACGTCGGGAAAATTCGTGCAACCCGAACCCGTCTCACCACCGAATTGCGCAAGCTAGGTTATCTGGTGTACGACTCACATACCAATTTTATCTTGGCGCGGAAAAAAGGGAGTAGTCAGGACCCAATCTATCGCGGCTTAAAGGATCAAGGCATTCTCGTTCGGTACTTCTCGGTTCCAGAATTAGCGGATTGTCTCCGCATCACGGTCGGCACTGACGAGGAGATCGATAAGCTGGTAGAAGCAATGGAAACATTAATGCAGAATGCATAATACCTAACCAGAAGCATAAAACGTCAAACGGAATTCGTAACTACCTCATCCTTACGCATAACGTTTGACACGCCACATGTCAGGAGTTCACCATGCGATTCTCACTTTTTCATTTGCCGAGTTTCTTTCCCGAATTTCACGCCAGCGAAGCGCAGTTTTATCAGGACATGTTGACCGAGACCACCCGTGCGGACGCACTCGGCTTCCATTCAGTGTGGTCAGCTGAACATCATTTCCATAATTATGGAGGTCACATTCCTTCGGTGCCGGTCCTCGGCTCGGCCATTGCCCAGCGCACCAAACAGATTCGCATTGGCTCGGGCATCTGCCTCATCCCATTACAAGACCCCGTGCGCGTCGCGGAAGAATACGCCATGCTCGATTGCCTCTCTGGCGGACGACTCGAATTTGGCATTGGTCGTGGTTTTCAGAAAATGGAATATGACGCGTTTGAACGGAATATGGGCGATAGCCGCACGCTGTTTGAAGAAGCGCACGACATCATCTTGAAAGCCTGGACCGAAGAGCGCTTTTCGTACGAGGGCAAGTTCCGCAAGATACACAATCTGCGCGTGGTCCCGAAACCGGTGCAAAAACTGCCGCCGATTTACGTGGCCTGTATCTTCACCGACGAATCCTTCCAGTGGACCGGCAAGATGGGCCACAATCTCATGACCGTCCCGTATGCTGCGGCGAACCCAGAATTCTTGAGGAGCAAGATCAATCTTTTTAACGACACCCGCAAAGCCCACGGTTACAAAACGCCAGCCGAGGTCCTCGGGGTCTATCACTTTTACTGTGGAGAGACTCCAGAGAAAGCCAAAGAAGAACCACGCGAAGCGATGATGCGGTATGTCAATTCGGTCGCTGATGCCAACCAAGAGTCCGCCTATTCCGATCAGTACACCATTTACCAAGACCTCAAAGGCGCCTTCAAAATGATGGACTTTGATAACTATCTGTATCCCAATCGCGTCATCTTTGGCGATCCCGACCAGTGTGTCGAGCGTATCAAACAAGTGCTCACCGTCGGCGTGACCAACGTGAGCTTGTTAGTAAATTTCGGTGGGCTCGGTCACGGCAAGATCCTGGCCTCGTTGGATCGATTTGCGAAGTATGTACTTCCTAAATTCCAATGAAAAATTCAAAATTAAAAATGAAGAATTGAGAAGATAAAAACAGAACCCTGCATATAGAGAGGCTGCCTTCAATTTTTAATTCTCCATTTTTAATTTTTCATTGCCGACTGAAAGGAGGCGTATCGTGAAGATTCAATACTCCAAAGGCACGGTTCCAAAACAAGCCCACGTCGCCATTCCCGAAGGGCTGTATGAAGAAGAACATGGCCGACAGGGATTTTTTGGCCCGGCGACGCAGTTCTATCACACCCATCCACCAACAGATTGGAAACGTATTGAAGGCCCCCTGCAGCCACGGGCGTTCAATACCTACGACCTCAAACCCAGTGACCTCGATGACCCGCGCGGCGAGCCCACGAAAGTGCTGTACAATAATGATGTTGCCCTCTCCATCTCACGTCGCACAGAGCCTATGCCGTTTTGTTTCCGCAATGGCGATGGTGATGAAGTCCACTTCATTCACAAGGGCCGTGGCGTACTGCAAAGCGACTTCGGACCGCTGTCCTATACAGACGGTGACTACATAGTCATCCCGAAAGGGACCAACTATCGCATCGTTCCCGAGACGCGCGACAACTTTTCTCTCGTCATGCAATCACGTGGGCCCATTCGTTTTCCCGAACGGTCTGGCGTTGGCCACTATGCACCGTTTGATTATGATGTCATCGAAACACCGGAACCTGGCGTGGTAACGGAACAGCGCCATGAGTGGGAACTGCGCGTGCGTCGGCGTGGTGAGTACACCTCGGTATTCTATGATTTCTGTCCGCTTGATGTCGTCGGCTGGAAAGGAACACACTCAGTGTTCAAACTGAATGTGAAAGATTTTCGTCCGCTCATGAGTGACGGCGTCCACCTGCCACCGAGCGCGCACGGCACGTTTGAGGCACCAGGATTTGTGATCTGTACTTTCGCCCCGCGACCGCTGGAAGGTGACCCCAAGGCGTTACGCGTGCCGTGGTACCACCGGAACATCGATTACGATGAGGTCTTCTTTGTGCACAGTGGCGAGTTTACCTTGAGCCGTCGCAGTGGCACGACGCCTTTCGGTGTGATGTCCCTGAACCCGCAAGGACTCCATCACGGCCCACAACCTGGCGTATGGGAAAACAGCGTCAAGAACTGGAAGAAAGATGCACGGTTAGAATTCGTAGCGATCAACCTCGACACCGAAGAACCACTGCTTATGACCCCTGAAGTACAAGGCATCGAGATTAAAGGGTACGCTGATTTGTGGGCAAAAAAATAAGGCAGACGCGCAACCTTGATGCGCCACGGCTAAATCGAACCAGGAAAGATTCGTACACCTGAGCTGTCACCCTGAGTGCAACGAAGGGTCTCGCAGAGAGATGCTTCGCTCCGCTCAGAATGACAGAAGCGAAACGTCTTAGCGTCAAGTGTACGAATGCTCTGTAGTCCAGTTTAGCTTGCTAGCCGTGCGGACCGCTCGCACTGCTGGCTTGTCCAGCAATGACACGGCCTCTCGCCTTTCTCCGATTCTCCGTGTCATCCTTCACCTACTGAATGCTGAATGCTGACTACTTTTTGGCGTTTTCATTCCAACACTCCCGCCGCGACTAACTCCGTAATCCGCTCTGCACTGTAACCAAGCAGCGTTTCCAGCACGTACTGGTTGTCACGCCCGATGGTCGCCGCACTTCCAGTGATATGTGCGGGAGTGCGCTACAGACGGAAGCGTGAACCTTCGACCGTCGTCGATTCGTACTTAGGATGCGCAAGCTGCACAAAATGTCCACGATGCTGGAGTTGAGGATCGTCGTACAATTCCTTCATCGAGCGTATAGCAGTGGCCGGAACACCGCGGCTTTGCAGTTGCTGTTCTAGCCGAAATGTATCCTTATCTTTTGTCCAGGCGCTGAGCAGCGCATCGAGTTCATCTTGCCTGGTCAATCGTGCCGTACGTGTGACAAAACGAGAGTCATTTGCTAATGCCGGTTGGCCCATCACCTCACACAACCATTGCCACTGTTCGTCAGTGGTCACAGCAATGGCAATCCAGCGATCGACCCCGGCAGCGGGATAGACCCCATGCGGTGCATGATTGATATCGCGATTGCCCGTACGCTGTTGAACACGATCGTTGACCGCCATATCGAGCAACGCAGGGCTAAGAAAATGCATCGAGGCTTCAGCTTGGGAGAGATCGATATGCTGGCCTAAGCCAGTGCGATCACGATATTCAAGTGCGGCTAAAATTGCCGCGGCATTAAACCACGGCGCAATGTAGTCGGTGTACGCACCGAACGGCCCAGCCGGAGGGCATCTGACCAGCCAGCGATGTTGGTGAAGCCAGCAATCGCTGCAGCCAGGTTGCCAAATCCTGCATATTGCGCCATCGGCCCAGTTTGTCCCATCAGACACCTGCTGAGCATGATGATGTTTGGCTTCACCTTACGCAACGACTCGTAATCAAAGCCCCACGCGCGCATGGCTTTCGGTGAGAACGACTCAGTGACAACATCAGCCCAACGCACCAGATCAAGCACCACAGCGCGAGCTTCTTCTTTCGACAGATCAAGGGTGAGCATGCGTTTGCCGACGTTCATGTTGAAGAACAAGCCGGAGTTTTCTGCTCCAGGTTTACCTTTAATGAACGGCCCCACTGTCCGTGTCGCATCGAAGCGGTGTGTCGATTCAACGCGGACCACCGTCGCGCCATAGTCGGCCAACATGCGTGTCGAGCCTGGCCCGGCAATCGCCCACATGAAATCAAGCACTTTGACATCTGCTAGAGGTTGGTTTGACATAGATTCCTCACACTATGACCAATGTAGGACACAGAACCTTCATACACTTACTGCGAGAACCGGACGGATATGTCATTCTGCGCGTTGCAAAGAATCTCTTCTCCTCGCTCCACCGAGGTTCTTCGTCGCTCCGCTCCTCAGAATGGCAGCTCCTAAAATTTGCGTCTTGATTGCTAGGCTTAGATCACCCCGCTATGCAGCAAGTCAGCGACCTGCTGCTCCGTAAATCCCAATTCACCACAATAGATCTCGCGGTTATGTTCACCAGTTGTTGGTGGGCGACGCCGATAGCGTAGCGGCGCGGCGCTAAACTTGGCAAACGGGCCCGGATACTTCACCGTCTGACCTAACTCTGGGTGTTCGAGGTCTTGCCAGTACTCACGGGCGGCAAGTTGTTTACTTTCTAACACCTCGGCGGTTGTTTGCACCGGCGCAATCAAGAGCGCTCGTTTAAGGGCTTCTTGTAAGAGTTCGTCTTTGGTTTTGCTCGCACTAAACCGTTCAACAATGCCGACAAGCCGATCATATTCTTTGAGTGCCTCTGGATCACCGAGAAAGATGGCGCCAAACGCGACCCAGTCTTTGTCCCGCGTCGCCTCGTCACAGAAGCCTTCTTCCCACACCCACTGCATCAGTCTCTTGGTGAAATGGCCTATCGCTGAGCCAAAGAGAAAACCAATCGAGACATAGCCATCCTTTGCAGGCCATACCAGGCGGACATTGACCGGTCCCATCTTGGCTCCCCCAGCCAGGCGCTGAAAGTCACGCTCTCCTAACGGTCCAGCTAACAAGCCCGACTGAGTTGCTTGTGCCACAGCCTGTTGCGCCGAGACGTCAACGTGTTGCCCGAGTCCCGAGCGGCGACGTTCGTGATGAGCAATCAGAGCCGCGGCTGCAGCTTGTCCACTCGCATGTAAGTAGGCTTGCGGGACACTCACACGGACTGGCGCACGATCTTCATCTCCGGTCAGCACGAGTGGTCCACCAGCAGCCAAAATCACCAAGTCACTATCCGCATACCCTACCTTCGGTCCGTCCTGTCCAAACGGCGTAATCGATACATACACCAGCGCTGGATTGATCTTGGCAAGGTCCTGATATCCACAGCCCCGTTGAGCCAGGATGCCGGGATTGTCTGATTCAATAACAAAGTGTGAAATTTTTGCCAGGCGTTGGACGATCGCTTGACCATCGGCATGTTCAAGGTTGAGCGTGATACTGCGTTTATTGCGATTAAAGGCCCACCAATACAGCGAACGGTCGGGATGGGGCACATCATGAAAAAATGGCGCGAGATGACGAGCCGGAGAACCACCAGGTGGCTCGATTTGTATGACATCAGCGCCAAGGTCACCGAGGATTTGGCCACACAACAGGCCACGTTCGGTTGTCAAATCAAGGACACGATAGGGGCTGAGCATAGGGTACCTTCCGGAGTCAGGCCACGAGCAAAAGACGCACCGGAAATGTCACCCTTTCGCTCTGCTGTGGCTCAGAATGACAATCTCCAGCGTCTTCTCTACTTCTCCATTTTTAAGGTTGCGGCAGCAGATTTTATTTCAACGGCGAAAAACTCGCAGGCGTCATGATCTTATTATACTGACTGACAATCATCGCTTGCGCTTTGGGGCGAAAGGCTTGCAGTTGTGGATCAGCGCCTTGGGCTTCACGCGCACGCGTCCGATGGGCAAGATCCTCATACGCCCAGATGTGCACGACCTCGTTGAGTGGCCCTACTTCGGTCGACCACCAACCGACGAGTTTGGAGTATTTACTAATCACCGGTAGTGCTTCTTTTTCGATCAGCGCTTGAAACTCCGGCACCTTTCCCGGCTGCAACGTATACACTCGCATTTCATACACCACGGCATGTCCCTCCTTTGGGTAGATGGTACGTACCTTTCGTTTCTAGTCGCACGTACGCCCTAGTGTCAATGACGACGGGGGTTGTACCCAATGCGGTTTCTATGGAGGGACACAGAAAGTGGGCCGGAATACGGGAAGCGGTTCCGGCCTACCCTGAGAACGTAATACATAACGCGTACCCTCCCCCCCCTCTTCCTTTAGAAGCTGTTGAAAAACCTTTCGACAAGCGCAGGGTTAACAGAAACAGAACTGAAAAAGATATGATACTGCGCGCGGGCACGAGTTGCGCTTTTTGCTCCGCGGCGAGGGCGAGTGTCATTCTGACCGGAGCACCGCGGAGTGAAGAATCTCTCAGCGGGAGCGGGGGAGAGATGCTTCGCTTTGCTCAGCATGACAAAACCGCACTTCCTACCCGCGCAGAGTAGAGATCCCCGGTTCGTGCTGAGCCTGTCGAAGCACGGTTCCGTTTTTTGCACTGGCTCTGCGGAATTGATCAACAGCTTCTTACGTTTTACGTGTGCGGGAACCGGGAACGGCCTCCGACCTGACCCCGGTCTACTGAAGGGTATTCCCGGAATCTGAACTGACCTTTGCTCTCGTTTTCGTCGAAGCGCGCGGAGCACGTTTGGGAGAGAGGAGTGTATGCAAGTACTGGAGCAAATCTGTTTCAGTCAACATACCAACCAATTGTGAGTCGGTAAGGATAGGCAGCCCACCAAATTTATTCACGAGAAACTGCTTGACGGCCTCACGCAGTTCCGTCTCAGGAGTCGCGGTCTTCACTTCTTTGGTCATCACATCACGAACCTGAATTCCTGCGAGCCACTGTTGTTTCTCTTTTGGCGAGGCCTGGGAACGCGAAGACAACGAGGCCCGGAGGAGATCACGCTGCGTGATCATGCCGACCAGTCGGTTCTCACTATCGACCACTGGCAAATGGCGCACCCATCCCACTGCCATCAGCTCTTCAGCGGTATCAAGGGTATCGGTATCGCGGAGGACCGCGACGTTTGGTTGCATCAGATCCTGCACTTTCACAGTCATTTTTCTCTTGTCGTTTGCCACCGGAACTCCGTATCTCACGTTAATCCAAATTATTCACCGATCGCTGAAACCGCGTAATCGTATTGGGGTCGGGGAACAATGGGACACCCGTATTCTCCTTGCCATTGTAGTCCAGTGTCGACAGCACGTAGCGCATACTCTCCAGTCGTGCTTTGCGTTTATTGTTCGCCTTGACAATGATCCACGGACTGAAGGTCGTGTGCGTTTTACTGAACATGACTTCTTCATAGCGGGTATATGCGTCCCAGAGGTCCTGGGCTCTCCCATCAATCGGACTCAGCTTCCATTGTTTGAGCGGATTCTGACGACGCGACGCGAAGCGCTGCACTTGTTCGTCTTTAGAAATAGAAAACCACAATTTGATCAGGAGGACACCATCTTCAAACAACATGTGCTCAAACTCTGGCACTTGGCGCATGAAACGTTCATATTGCTCTTGCGAGCAAAATCCATTCACTGGTTCTACAACCGCGCGATTGTACCAACTCCGATCGAAAAAGACGATTTCGCCACGATTCGGGAGCTGCTTAATATAGCGTTGAAAGTACCACTGTCCTTTTTCTTCTTCTGTGGGAACAGGAAGTGCGACGACACGCATTGCGCGCGGATTGCGGTGTTCTGAAAACCGGCGAATCGTTCCCCCCCTTCCCGCTGCGTCTCGCCCTTCGAAGATGATCGCCACTCGTTTCCTCTGTTCTTGTACCCAGCGCTGCATTTTCACGAACTCGATTTGCAGCTTTTCCAGTTCTCCTTCGTAATTGAGTATGCTTTTGATCTTGTTGACATCGACATCCTTCTCGCGAAGCATATCAAAGACCGGTCGTGGGGACTTCAGCTTCAGCAACGCCTGCGCTGAGATCAGTCCATCCTGAGGAACAGCCTGAGTGGCCTCCTCTACTTCCTCTTGCAGGAGAACTGAGTGTTGTTCGGCACTGTCTCTATCACTCCCCGTCATATCGTTCCGTTGAGCACTGCCGTTATGTCTGTCGTTGTCACGCTGTTGCATAAGAACCGCTCACTTTCCGCACGACTTGTCGTGCTTCCCACTCGCGAATTCGCAGACCCCTGCATTTCTGCCTTCACCGCTTGCCAAGTGCCTGCTTGCGCCGCGGACGTTTGCGTTGGTGAGGTTTACTCGCCAGGACATCAGCCAAGGTTGTTCGCATCAGCAAAGGCTCATGGACGTCCCGTACAACCTCAACCCACTGCGCATGCAATCGACACGGGTTACGGGACGCACAACGATCACTCCAGAGAACGCACCGCTCAAACAACTCTGGTCCCTCAATCGCCAACAAAACTGCTTTCAGTGAAATATGCTCCGGACGTTGCGCTAAGGCGTACCCACGGACCGCACCGCGGAACGACCGCACAATACCGTGACGAGCCAGTTTCTGAAAAATTTTGGCAAGAAAACTCTGGGGCAGCTGTTGAGCCGTCGCAATCTCAGTCAGGAGCAATACCGTACCAGCTGGTTGTTCCGCCAATGCAACCAGTCCATCAATCCCGTATCCACTTTCGCGGCTGAGTCTCACTCCAGTCTCCCAAAGGAGTAAAATTGTCCTTTGACTCTGAAAGGAGGATTACAAACTTTGCGCGACGCTGTCAAGCGCGACGCGGGCCAGTTTCTTTAATCAATAAGAACAGCAGTGCCGACAACGCGTAGCACACGCCACCGAAGGCAAAACCAGCGACGGGGGAGGCCTCGGCAAGGCGCGCACAGATCAGCGGACCAACAAACCCACCAAGGTATCCAGCAGTGACGGCTACCCCTAAGGCTGATCCTGCTAAGGCCGTTCCCACGCCAGCCATTTCCAATGGTACAACGAATGCGATCGGCGATGCCCCTGCAGCAAAGCCCCAAATTGCCGCAGCGACCCACAGTGGCGTGCCAACGAGGAACGCCCCAGCGATAATGAAAACCCCGGTGGTAAACATACAGGGTACATAAAATGCCTTCCGCAGCCCCACTCGATCAGACATCGTCGGCAAGACAAAAGCGCCGGCCACATAGACCCACATGACGATGGAGAGCACTACACCGGCAGCAGGAGCGGTCATCCCTTGCTCAGACACCAGATAGGTCGGAGCATAACCAATCAGTGCGATATACCCGCCCAAGAAGAGAAAGTAACAACCAGCGATGATCCAGACATCCCGCACGTGCAGAACCCGCTGTATCGACGCACCAATACCAACTCGCTCAGTGAGTTGCGCCGTCGCCACCACCCGATCCTTTACCGTCAGAAGCCACAGCACTCCCAGTGCAATGGTGACAACCCCCAAAATAGAAGTAAGCGAACGCCAGCCACCGACAGCCTCAACAATCAATGGCGTGAGGACTGTTGCCAGTCCTGCGCCAACGCCATATCCCGCTTGGGTGACACCGTTGGCGAGTCCGAACTCCCCTGGGGGAAACCACATGCCTAGCGCTTTGGGAACATTGGAGAATGTCACAGCAAGTGCCAGGCCGAACAGCAGCATCCAGAGGTACAGCGAACCGAAACTCGTCGCAGTTCCACGCAGCAACAAGAACAGTCCCATGAAGGTTGTACCTAATCCAACCGAAAGACGGATGCCAAACCGATCACCAAGGACCCCGCCGATGATGGCAAACAAAACAGTGCCGAGAGAAATGGCTGACCACAGGCTTCCCCAATCTGACATTTGCAGCCCGAGGTCTTGCAGGACTTGCTGCACTAACATCACGATATATGTCCAGCCCATACCAAAGGCCATGACAAAGATCAAAAACGCATTGGCCAGCACCCACCAACGATACGCAACAGGTTCAGTCCCCACGCTCAGCTCCTTTGCAGCAGAATAGCCCTCTGTCTTGGTCTTTTTCCGCGGCAAAGGCAAGGGAGCAGAGAGGAATTGCGTACGTACCGGCGCTATTTCTTGCTACCGACGTAGTGCGCATAATCTGCCGGTGTATCGATGTCGGCGAGAATACCGGGATCATCGAGCGGAATTTCACGAACACGAGTCGGATCTTTGCGTACGACCACTTTCGCCCCTTGGTCGAGCGGCGCGGCAAGAATTTCCCCATAGACCTGGCTGGAAAATAACACTGGGTGACCACGTTTGCCTTGGTATGAAGCAATGAGAATTGGTAGCGGCGCAGTACGAAACGAAGCGATGAGGGCTTGGACCGTGTCGGCCTCGATCATCGGGTGATCGACAAGATTGACGATTGCGGCCTCACTGTCAGGCGATAACGCACCGATACCAACCATCAGTGAAGAGAGCTGACCAAGTTGGTAGCGTGAATTCACGACCGTGCGAAGCTTGGGGTGCGGTGGCAATGCGTCACGGAGTTGATCAGCCCGGGCACCGAGAACGACGATGAGTTCATCAACACCGGCAGTGAGAAAGGCATGGCAAATGCGAGAAATGAAAGTCTGGCCTTGATAGTGCAGCAGCGCCTTGGCTGACCCCATGCGGCGGGATTCACCGGCGGCGAGGAGGATTGCGGAGATCATGTTGGAGATTCGTAGCCGAAAGCACCCTCACCCTAGCCCTCTCCCGCCAAGGGAGAGGGGAGAGAAAGAGCTGCCATCACCCCTCAAACTTCACCGCCCCACTGGGTCGCGCCTTAGCGGCGATAGAAATTGTCTCAAGTGGTCCATCACGACGAACGCGAATAACCTCTGCCGCAATTGCCACGGCAATCTCTGCTGGCGTCGCTGCCGCAATATCTAGTCCCATCGGTGTGTGCACCCGGCTGAGTTCTTCGGAACTGTAGCCTTGCTCAATGAGGCGTTCGAGGGTCGCTTTCGCGCGACGTTTACTACCGATCATGCCGAGATATGCTGGCTTCCGGCGAATCACAGCTTTCACCGAGGCTTCATCCCACACATGTCCACGCGTCACGACCACAACGAACGTATGCTCGTTGACCTCCAGACTATCGAGCGTCTCGACAAATGGTCCAACGCGAACATCTGTCGCACGAGGAAAACGATCCCGATTAGCAAAAGCGTGGCGATCATCAATCACAATCGTACGAAAACCAAGCATTTGCCCGATTTCACACAACGGCTGGGCAATATGGCCTGCGCCAACAATCACCAGAGTCTGTTGTCCAGGTTGGACATCGACAAACACGCGCGGCCAGTCCTTTCCGCGGGCAACGGCATCTTCGATCACCTCGCCCTGAGGCGAGACCGAGAACAGTTGCGGAGTACCAGCAGAAACTGAACTGCTAAATGTCTGTATCGTCACCGGATCAAGCTCTAAACTTGGAGTGAGTTTAGTGCCTTCGGCTCCCAGCGATAAGCAACTCTTAGCCCCAGCGGGAAGGCCAGTCACCGGATTGATCGCCGTCACTAGAGCGGTGGGGCGGCGTGCCCGTGTTGCTTCAGCCAAAGCATGTACGAGCTCCCGGTGCTCATCCGGTTTCCAGAGATCAAGTGCGACATCCATCAACCCACCACACACCTGAATCTCGTCTTGATCGAAGTCACCAGTAAGGTCAACTTCAACCACACGTGGCGGTTGGTTCTCATCAAACAGCGGGTAGGCGCGGCGCAAAACTTCACCCTCGCCACAGCCACCGCCAATGGTACCAAATGGCTGCCCTTCACGTGGCACGACCATTTTTGCACCAACTTCACGCGGGACAGAGCCACGGGTGCGAATGATTGTGGCTAGTACAAACGGTTTTCCCGCGGCAAGCAATTCTTCAGCACGATCCCAGAGGTTATCCATAACGTTATGACCCCAATATCTTCTGTTCGTTCTCAACGCTCCCAAATCCCTCCGCGCGAGGCGCGGCCCCCATTATCAAAGGGAGCTTCATCTCCCCTCTTTTGTCAAAGGAGGGAGAGGGAGGATTTCATTCACTGAGTCAAATTCTTGCCAAAAGCGAACGCTCACGCAATACGGGCTACTCTTCCATTAACAAACCTTCAATGAAGCGCAATTCAATCGTCATCGCATCAACAGTCAGTGCCTCATGCAGTTTTTCCAATGCGTGCTCTGCCAAGGTATGTAACGCCTGCGATTCTTGCGGTGACAGCTGGCAGTGGTCGGCAACAAATCTTTGGAAAGCGACTCGTTGGGTATCAAGCTGACTTCCACGCAGTTTTCTCTGTAACGTGTTGAGATCTCTGCGTCGCAGAGGTTTGATATCAACGTTCTGGGTAACGACCCAGCGTGCAAACATGGTGTTCCAGAGCACTGCGAGTGAGACCTGCTCGAATTCAGCCTCTTGGGGTAAGAGTTCAAGTTTAGCAAAAACCGAAAACCACACGGGAACCTGTGCAAGTAACGCTTCTACGCGCACAACATCGGTCAGCGAACGGAATGGTCGAAACAAAATCTCGCCAGGGGTTTCCAGGCCACGGAAAAACAGTGGCTGTCGACGTTGAGCCCCGGCCGTCGCTTCACGAAACGGCGAATCGACTAGTCCAACCCACGGTTCACCGATGCGATGCTGGAGATCACGTGCAACCTCACGCGCCTGCTGACCCAAGCGCAACGTCACGCTCCGCCCAATTTGAAAGAAAGGGCGCAGCATCGTTTCGTGTAAGAGGTATACGGCTTGCCGCTCATCTCCCTTGGCCAGATATTCTAACCCAATATTCAAGCAGTCGTGCGCAAGTTCTACACATCGTCGGACATCACTTACTTCACCAGGATCAGCTCCTTCAGCAATGACCACTTGATTCGTCAGTACTGCGAGATCATGGCTCAGTGCCTCGACCACATCCGGCGAAAGCTGATCTAAGGCACGGAGGAAAAATGAGTTCGCCACATCCAACAACATCAACGCATGGTCAGATGGGATCAGCGCTTCCCCCTCAGCAAAACGGAGCGGGTGCCCGCCAATACGAGGAAAGCGTTCACGACCAATCGACTCTGGCACAACAACACGGAAGAGCGCCTGCGCTTCTTCATAGTCTGGATACGCACGATCAGCGAGGCGTGCCGTGCGCCAACGAAATGCTCCTTCTTCTAAACTGCTGTCCAGTTCCATCAGGCAGTTTTCTAGAATGTAGGTGTACAGCCGGTAATCGAGCACTCGGATACGCTCTAACAAGAGGTGAAGGATCGGTTCTTCATCGCCCATGAAACGGAGCAAATACTGATCGTCAAAGGTGAAATAGAGACTCTGGTTAAAGTCCGGGTCTTCTTCGATGTCGGCTTTCCGCACAATCTCAAAGTGACGGCGAATGAGTAGCACAAGCAGTTCAACATCCGCACGCAACGCCCACTGAGCGAGTTTTCCACTGCCAGATTCGTCGAGCAACATCAGCCAGGTCAGCGTGCGTTGTTCGTCGAGATGATCTTTGCGCCAGCAGTCGAGATCCATCATGTCGCGTACTTGATCCGGGGAAGCCAGCGCGAGTAAGCCGACCGCATCGACCAAGCCAATCTCTTTAATCGTATAGAAGAGCATCTCCGGCGACAGCAACCGTACAAGATCAAGGCTATAGCGCGAGGATAAAATCAAATCTTGTCGCGTCTTGGCATCAACCTGACCAAGGCGCGCAACCTGATCGTGGAGAGCGAGGGAGGTGAAAACATCTTTGGTGATGACGTTCATAAAGCTCGTGGCAACACGCAGCACGTAATACGTAACCCGTGATGCGTGATACGTGTTACGTGATAGCAAGAAAATCAGGGCATACTTATCCTCTACGTTTCGCGTTCTCGTCCTTTTTCTCACTATAATGATCGATAAATGACAATGCTTGATCCCACCCGAGGAGCTCATTGAACACTTCGTTAAACGACAACATTTCGTGCCAATTCCCTTGAGTGCTCCCGGTCTCGCGCAGGGACTTCAGCACCTTTTTCATCTGATAGGTCGCCGCCAATATCGACGTGACTGGATAGATGGCGACACGAAACCCCAGTTCAAGCAAATCTTGTGCGGGCAAGAATGGCGTCTTTCCCCCTTCGACCATATTCACAACGAGTGGCGTCTTTGAGAAGCGCTGACAAATCTTTTCCATTTGTTTGACGGTTTCAAACGCTTCGAAAAAGAGCATGTCGGCACCAGCCTCACGATAGGCTTCTCCTCGCGCGATCGCATCATCGACCCCATGCACCGCAATGGCATCAATGCGCGCAATGATCACCGTATCCGACTGCGTGCGATTGTCTGTCGCCGCACGAATCTTTGCGGCATGTTCTTTCGCCGAGACCAACACCTTGCCACCCAGGTGACCGCAGCGACGCGGGGAGTCTTGGTCTTCAATATGCAATCCTGCAACCCCACTGCGCTCATATTCTTGCACCATATGGACAACATTCAGGACCGAGCCAAAACCAGCTTCAGCGTCAGCAATCACGGGCACACTCACGGCGCGACACACACCTTTGAGTTGGATCACCATCTCAGTGAGGCTCCGCAGACCAAAGTCAGGATAGCCGAGCACCCCAGCCGACACCCCCCCTGAGTAGTACACTAGTGGGAACCCGGCTTCTTCTACTAAGCGGGCTGAGATGACATCATACGCCCCTGCAGCCATCAGCAACCGGTCTTCAGATAACATCGCCCGTAACGATTGTGCCTGCGTCATACAAATACCTGTTTCCTCCCCATCCTCCACCGTCGATTGACAGATGAACGAACTTCTGAATTAGATGCGAAAATTTCTTGTTGTGATGCGCAGCTTAGCAAGGTGGAACTCATCGACACAACGCCCCCTCGTACTTTGACGCCACGTCTGGTGCTCCTTCTGGCCAGCTTGAGCGCTCTGTTATCGTCTCTCGATTCTTCGGTCAACATCGCATTCCCAGCCATCGCTGCAGCCTTTTCTCTTGATGTACCGTCCATGCAGTGGATTGTCATTAGTTATGTCCTGACCTACGCCAGCTTATTGCTCGGCTGTGGGCGACTTGCGGATCTCTGGGGTCATCAACGCCTGCTCACGTGGGGCCTCGTTCTGAGCGCGCTTGCCTTTTTGCTGTGCGGTATTGCGCCGACTTTTTCGCTCTTTCTAGCCGCCCGTGTCCTGCAGGGAGTTGGTATCGCGCTGGTACTGGCCGCTGCACCAGCGCTCGTAACCCTGACAACCCCAGCAGAAACCCGAGGACAGGCGCTTGGCATTTTTCAGATGAGTGCGGCGGTAGGTTTTGCGTTAGGCCCCTTACTCGGTGGGATACTCGTCGATACTTTCGGCTGGCGCGCAGTGTACCTCTTTCGCCTACTGCCAGCTATTCTCTTAGCAGCTCTCGCGTTTAGCCGCATTGCTCTTCAACCAATACGTCAAGACAGCCAACCGTTTGACTGGATAGGAGCAATGACTCTGGCTGGCAGTGTTGCGGGATTCCTCCTGGCAATCAGTCGCGGACGTGATCTCGGTTGGCTCTCTCCGCTCGTCGTCACAGTGTTCATCGGTGCGGCCTTATGTCTGGTCGTATTCCTCCTCTTTGAGGCACGAACACCTGCACCCGTGGTCGATCTCAAGCTGTTTCGTCGTCCCGCATTCGTCGTCGCCAACGTGCTCAATGTCTTGGCCAACTGCTCAATGTTCGCAATCTGGTTGTTAGTTCCCTATTACATCGTCAATGGGTTGGGGTACACCGCTAAGAGTGGAGGGTTGTTACTCACTATGAGTCCAGCGGCAACGGCACTTGTTGCACCATTGGCAGGAAAACTGTCAGACCGCTTGGGTACCGCACGGCTAAGTAGTCTCGGCTTAGGTGTAGAAGCACTTGGGTTGTGGAGTATTGCCCAGCTTGATGCCAATTCGCATACGCTGATGGTCGTCGTCGCCTTAGGACTCGTAGGGATTGGTCTCGGTCTTTTTCAAGCTCCGAACATGAATTTCGTCATGGGCGCCATTCCCCGCGAACAGCAAGGGGTGGCTGGAAGTATGACGCAAATGATGCGCACGCTGGGAGTGGTCCTCGGTGTCACCGGCGCGAGTATGATGTTTGCCAGTCGTCGGGCGTTCCATGCTGAGCAGCTGCGTCTGCCCACACTCGACAACGCACAGAGTTTCATACCCGCATTTCAAGACGTTTTTCTTCTTGCCGCCTTTGTCTGTGCGATCGCTGTGGTTCTTTCCTTACTGCGCTTAAAGTCACCTCGGGTGGTAACGATAATATAGGCAAGGAAAAACCGGACTCCTCTTCCATCACTTCTTCTTCCGACGTTTTGCCTTTCGGTTACACGCGCTGTGCCATTTTACAAGGTACAGGGCGAGTTGCTGTCATCATTACTTTACCTAAGGGATTGTTCTCAGAGCGATGGAATCTCATACAGAAGCTCGTGATACTTTTGTTCTCGCGGAGCAAGTGCGGATTCTCTATTCGAACGTCAAGACCACAACTGTCCCCATTCCGCTCACTTCACTTGCCCTGACAGCGTTGGTCTGGAAGGAACTTTCACATAGATCCCTCCTCATATGGCTTGCGGTCATGCTTCTTAGCACCTCGATACGCCTCGTACTAATCCGTGCGTATGACCTTTCCCCATCCCGCTACACGGCAGAGCAATGGAGCAACTGGCAGGTCGCTGTCACCGTGCTCCTCAGCGGAGGATGGGCATGGATTCCTATTGGTATGCTCCCTTCCCTCTCTCACGACAATCAGTTCTGTTGTACCTTTGTCCTCGTAGGAATGATCTCATCTTCTACGGCTGCGCTATCGGTTATACGACGAGTGTTCGTCATCTATACACTTCCGACAGTGAGTACGCTGAGTGGCGCAGTATACGCAGGCGGAGGAGCCGATACGAAACAAGGCTAGAGGCTAGAGGCTGCAGGCCACAGGCAAAGACAAAAGTAACGCGCCGTAGCCTAAGGCATGGGCAAGAATTAAGTTACCGATTAAGAGCGAGGAAGAAGCGTATAGTTCCAATCGCCATGAAACTTACCGGGTTTGATATTGAGCGCTTGAAACTCATCGTCGGAGACCTGTAGGCCTT